>NZ_QZEG01000063.1:0-15036 GCF_009917605.1 Anaerotruncus sp. 1XD42-93
GTGCCCGTGACTGACGAGCGGGTGTTCCCTGATCAGCAGACCGAGGGCGGTAAGTTCACCTTCAAGGAGCCTGTGGCCGCTGAGGACGAGGAGGGCCCCGTGGACACCACCGGCGTGGTGAACGTCGAGGTGGACCTGCTGGGGCTGAAGCAGTTCGTCAAGCTGACCGTGGAGGGTTCTGATTCCCTGGCGGTCGTGCTGAGTGACAGTTCTGTCCAGCCGGTGTGAGGAGGGAATAAAATGCCGAGATTCTACAACGACCGCGTGAGACCGCCCGCGAATAAGGCGGTTTCTCCCGACAAGGAAAAGAAGACCGGAAAGCCGCTTGGTACTGTCTCTGGCGGGGAGGAAGGCAAGACCGTGCCTCCAATCCCTAGTGGCAGAGACAACGGTCAGGAACGGCTTGAGAGCGCCAAATCTATAAAAGGGGCGGTGGGGTAACCTGCCGCCCTTGTGATGACAGGAGGTTTTGTATGCTTGCGCATAACGCGCTTACCACGCTGGACAGGATGAAGCTCATGCTGGACCTCGATGACGAGATCGACGAGCGCACCTGCGCCCTCATTGAGCTGCTGATCAACAAGGCGTCATCCTGGGTGGAACGGCAGGTGGGCAGGCCCCTCGGCAAAAGCACCTATCGGGAGTTCTACGACGCCGACGGCCAGCAGGAGCTGGTCACGTTGAAGTACCCAATCGTCAGCGTTGACTATGTCAAAGAGGCCGGGAGACTTGTCCCTCCTGCGCTCTATGACTATGGACAGACCGCCAACATCGGCGTCATCTACCGGGATGACGGTTGGCTGAGGGCCGGCTACCGCCGGGGCCTCGCCAATGACATCATCGAATCCAAGCGGAGCATTGAAGTATGTTATACGGCGGGCTATGTGCTTCCGAAGGACGCCACGGAGGAAGAGCCTCAGACGCTCCCCGCAGACCTGGAGGGGCTTGTCTGGGACATGGTGTCCCAGGCGTATGCGAATATGCAGAGCGGTTCCCAGGGGCTGAAATCCTTTTCCATTTCGGATGTGAGCTGGACCTTCGATAAGTCCACGCCGGAAGCCTGGCTTCAGCTCGTCAACCTGTACAGGAGGTATTGAAATGGCTGGGATAGAACAGCTTTTGGAAGACTTCAACCGCATGAAAGCCGTGTGTCAGGAGATGGAGCAGAAGAAAATACTGGTGGGCATCATCGGCGGAAAGGCAGACTCTGATATTATGGCTATCGCCCATGCCCATGAGTATGGCGCCACCATCAAGCCCAAGAAAGGAAAGTACCTCGCCATCCCCCTGACCAAGGAGGCGCAGGCCGCGGGTTCTCCCAGAGCCTTCAGCGACCTGCGCTTTGTCAATGCGAAGGGCGGCAGGCTCCTCATGGTTCGGGACAAGAAGAAACGCGGCGGCAAGACCGAGAGCGAGGCAATGTATCTGCTGGTGAAAAGCGTTACTCTCCCGGAACGCTCCTTTATCCGGGCGAGCTTTGACGCGCAGCAGGATGAACTGGGCGGGATTATTGCTCAGCAGGTCAGCAAGGTCTTGGCCGGGGAGTCCACCGCTGATGCTGCGGCGCATAAAATCGGAGCCCAGGCCGTCTTGCTGGTGCAGGGCTTCATCGGTCAGAACAAGGTCACACCGAAGTCCGGTTCCATGCTCAAGACACAGCATACTACGCTGTTTGAATCAGGCGCACATATTCACGATGAAATCGCTTATGAGGTGGAAACAAAATGAACTTTATAGCTACGCCCAGGCTTCCCAGAGCCTTACTCCACCCGCTAAAGGTCTATGAGCGCACCTTCGTCCGCGACGGTCCCGGCGGGCAGTCCCGTCCGGTTGAAAAGGCTGTGAAGACGTTTAAGGGCATCGTCCTGCCGCTGTCGGACAAAGACCTGAAGAATCTGCCGGAAGGGACGTACACCCAAAACGCGCAGAAGCTCTACACCGATGACCGGGTGGAGATCGGCACCAACCAAATCATTGAGGATACCTTCGATGGTCAGAGATACACCGTCAAGACCGTACTGGGTCACAACAGTATCCACCCCATGGTGCGATACATCGTGGAGGGAGTGGTGAAGAAATGACGTTCGTCCAGGCCCGCGACGCGATCGTGTCTGGTCTCGAAAAACACATCGGCTGCCCGGTTATTCTGTCTGACCAGATAGCGGAGCAGCCGAAATTCCCGTACTGCTACTACAGCGCCTTGGTGCCGCGCATCTCCAACCACGCTTTCGGGCTGCATGAGGTCGTAGGGGACGAGAAGCAGGGTTGCCGCCACATACGTTCCGAGCCGGTAGAGGCAACGATGTCCTTCACCTTCTGCGGCCAGAACCGGGAGGCGGGGGACGGCGGCTATATCTACGGCGAGGATGAGGCTCTTGACCTTGTGGAAAAAGGGCACGGATTCTTCCTGTTGAACGGACATTGCATCCTAGTCGGCAGTGAGGATATCGTGGTCCGCAATGTCGGCTCCGTCGCAAACCGGAGCGGATTTGTGGTGGAGGATACCGTTCGCCGGTACGGATTCGATGTGCGCTTTGCCTATATCCGCACCGATGAGATGCCGGCTGCCACCATTCTGGAGGCCAGGACCCCAGGAAACGCGCACCAGTAAGAAGGAGGAAATGCAAAATGGCAAAAGACGTAATTGTCGTTGTGCAGCGCGATGCGCTGCCTACGACAAAGGAGAGCCTTGACATCCTGCTCATATCGACCACCGGGGCCCAGCCCGTCGGTGTGTACCGGGATGTTGAGAGCGTCAAGGCTGTCTACGGGGATGATGGAAATACCCCCAACTCGAAGATCGTCCGCAAGGCGACCACCCTGCTGAACCAGGGCAAGACCACGCTGGCCGAGACGCTGGTGAATAAGTTCAAGATTGTGGGTTTCGAGCCGCCCACCGCCTCCCCCGCTGTGGCAGCTGCCTTCAAGATCGACTTTGATGACGATGTGTTCGCTTTTGATCCCCCTGCCGCAAATCAGAAACTCTATGTGCGGATCGGCGGTGATGACAAGGCTGTGGTCACACTGACCGCAAAGGTCGAGATTGCGGACGGCGCGAAGCTGGCTGCGCAGTTCAAGGGCGCCACCTTCAGCAAGAGCGGCAAGACCTATACCGCCGCAGTGAAGGGCACCGTGGTCACCTTCACTGCCACCGAGGGCGGCAGCACCGATTCGATTCCCGAGCGTATTGAAATCTTCCTGGATGAGGCTATGTCCCAGGAGTTCGTTGCCACCGGGAAAAAGACCTTCACCAACGGCAAGGACGTGATGAGCGCCGCTGACAGCCTGATCGAGACCATCAAGGCGTTCCAGCGGGAGGAGGACAACGACTGGTACTACTTCATGACCGACCGGGACGAGCCGGAGTTCGTCAAGGCGCTGGCGAAGTTCGCGGAGGCCAGCGAGCCCACCGAGGCGGAGCTTGGCGTCGGCGTGGAGGACCATCGGAAGTTCTACATGGGCCAGACCAGCGACCTCAATTTTGCTGACAACACCGCCCGCGCCGCCGTCATCTACACCGAGGAGCACTGCCTCAACGAGGAGCCGGACGCCTCCTACACCGGCAATGTCGGCCCGTTCTATCCGAAGAACGTGACCTGGAAGTTCAAGCGGCCGCAGGACGGCAATGCCGCCGCCAGCGAGGGCACGAAACTCATCACACTGCCCAGGCTGACCGAGGGCCAGCGCGATCAGCTCAGTGAGAACCATGTCAACTACCTCACGGAGGAGTACAAGCGCCAGTACGTCAAGGAGGGCGTCTGCCTCAACGGCGAATTCATCGACGTGGTGCTGGGCGGCGACTGGATCGCCAAACGGATGCGGGACCTGCTCTACGACATTCTGCTGGAGAACGCCAACGTTGACTACTCGGATGCTGGCTTCGGTCTCGTCGCCACGGCAGTATTACAAGCTCTGTCCGAGGCCGCGGACGAGGACCACAACATCGTTGCCCGTGATCAGGAGAGTAAGGCCGGCATCTTCACCGTGAACATCCCGAAGTATGCGGACAGTACGGAGGAGCAGCGCCGGAACCGCGTCATGCCCGACATTACCTGGGAGGCGCTGCTGTGCGGCGCAGTCCATCAGGTCAAGACCAAGGGCGTCCTCCGTGCGACGCTGTAAGGAGGTAAAGAGCGATGCTGAAGAACTATGACCCTCTGAAAGTGAACGTCGCCTTTAACGGCAGACAACTCCGTATGTTCGGCGACAGCCTGTTCACACTGGCCCGCGACGAGGCCAACCATTCAATGAAAAAGGGCGTCAAGGGCGACACCACCTACATCATGAACGCAAACAAGGCAGGTAAGCTGACCATCACGCTCCAGCAGGAGTCCCCGGACATCCCCTATCTGGAGCAGTGCGCCGAGAGGAGCGTCCAGGCGAACCTCGCCATCACCGACGCCAACGATAACGGCAAGATTTTCTTCGCTCAGCACTGCATGGTGGAGAAGCTGCCCGACATTGTGCGCGGCAAGGACGCCCCGGACGTTTCGTTCGTGTTCCTGATCCCCGACATCCTCATTATGTGATGAAGGCCGGGAAGCACAGCAGTCACAAACACAGCAGACGGGGCCGGAACGCGATACCGTTCCGGTCCCGTACTCAGAATTATATGGGAGGTTTTACTATGGCAAGACAGAAGACGATCACCATTGAGGGCGTTGACTATCAGCTTCAGAGCGCCTCGTTCTCTTGGTACACCAACCTGACCGACCTGTACATCCGTCCCGCCAGCGGCCGGAAGAATACAGCGAAGTACGCTGACGCCCTCATCAGGGGATGTGTTATCGCTCCCGCCGAGGTTGCCAAACGCGGCCTGAAGTTCTTCGACGATCAGGACGACATAGCCACCCCCAGCGAGCTGGTGCGCGAGATCGAGAACTTTCTGTCGGAGCGAGCTGAACCCGGCGGAAGCGCGGAAAAGAGCACAGCGTAACGAACGATTCTGGCGCATGGTGTTCTGCATGGGCGGCGTCAGTTACATTGAGCTCAAGGGAATGGATCTGGCGGAGTTCGCTGAAGCGGAGCAGGCCCGGCTCCTTTGGCAGACCGTGTGGAACAAGAAATCCAGCAAAAACGAATGAAGCGGGGAGGGATAATTCGTGGAAGAGGCTCGCAGTTTATCGTATGGCATAACCATAAGCGCCGCCACTGTGCAGGCCGAGGAGGGGATCCGCAACCTCTCTGGTATGCTTGGCAGGCTGCGAGCCGAGGCTGAGGGTGATGTCGACATCGCCGCCGATACCGAACAGGCGTCCGAGAATATCCGCGGTTTGGCGGGTGACATCGGGCGTCTTCAGTCTGGCGCTGACAGCACAGAAATCGTCGTTGACGCGGATACCACCCCGGCCGAGGAGAGCATCCTGGACCTGACCGGAGAGATCGGCAGCCTTGGGGAACGCTCCGCAGATGTTGACGTTGCTCTCCATACCGAGCAGGCGCAAACCGATCTGCAAAGCCTGGAAGACCGTACTACCAACTTCGGACACGACCCGCCTGACATCAAGATCGATATTGATACCGCGGAAGCTGAGCGGAATATCCGAGTTCTGACCGATGACATCGGCCACTTGTCGGGCGATGCCGGGAGTATTGGTTCAGCCTTCCGCAAGTCTTTCCTCGCTGGGGTAGATAGCGGAAACAGCTTTTCCTCTGTCCTTCGGTCTGGCGTTGGGGGGGCTGTTACTCATATCGGCGAGAGGGTAACCGATCTCAAGGATAACGTTGTCACCAAGATGGGTGATGTCAAGGAGAGTGTTGTTTCCGGGGCGAAAAGTATCAAGGAAGGCTTCACTCATCCGATAGAGACCATCAAGAACGGCCTCGGCGGGGCGATTGACCACGCTAAGAGCCGTTTTACTGATTTTGTCCGTGGAGCGAACGACGCCGCAGACGCGGCGGACGATGTGGGCGATGCCGCTGGTGGCGCCCGGCCAGAGGTCGAAGACCTGGGCGACGCGGCAGAAACGTCCGGCAGCAAGTTTGAGAAGTTTGGAGGCATTCTGGGCGGCTTCGGAAAAGCCGCTGTTGCAGCCGTCACCGCAGCGACCGTAGCCATAGGCGGCTTCGCCGCTGCTTCGGTAAACACTGGCATGGAGTTTGACAGCTCTATGTCGCAGGTAGCAGCCACGATGGGCTATACCATAGACGAGCTGAACGATTCGACTTCTGAGGCCAGCCAGAACTTCTCCCAGCTTCGTGAGTTTGCGATGGAGATGGGCGCGAATACCGCCTTCTCCGCGTCACAGTCGGCAGACGCTTTGAACTACATGGCGCTGGCGGGCTACGATGCGGAAACCTCCATGGCCATGCTGCCGAATGTGCTGAATCTCGCGGCGGCAGGCGGCATGGAGCTTGCGTCGGCGTCCGACATGGTGACGGATGCGCAATCGGCCTTGGGCCTCACCCTGGATGAGACGTCCGAGCTGGTAGACAAGATGGCGAAGGCGTCCAGCAAATCCAACACCAGCGTCGCACAGCTCGGCGAAGCGATCCTGACCGTCGGTGGTACTGCAAAAACGCTGTCCGGCGGCACGACAGAGCTGAATATGGCTCTGGGCGTTCTCGCAGACAACGGTATCAAGGGCGCGGAAGGCGGAACAGCCCTGCGCAACATGATTCTGTCGCTGTCCGCGCCTACGGATAAAGCGGCAGCTCAGTTAAAAGCCCTGGGCGTCGAGGCGTTCGATGCCGAAGGAAACCTGCGGCCCCTGAATGAAACCTTCGGGGACCTGAACGGCGCTCTCTCCACGATGACGCAGGAGGAGCAGACGCAGGCGCTCAACGAGATTTTCAACAAGACAGATCTGAAATCCGTGAACGCCATGCTCGGTACCAGCGCGGAGCGCTTTGGCGAGCTGAGCGAGAGTATCGCAGACTCGAAGGACGCAGCGGAGGACATGGCCGGTACCCAGCTTGACAATCTGGCCGGTGACATAACGCTGTTCAAGAGTGCCTTGGAGGGCGCTCAAATCGTTATCTCTGACGAGCTGGCCCCATCCCTACGGGACTTCACACAGTTCGGCACAGAGGCCGTCACGAAGCTCTCTGAAGCCTTCCAAGAGGGAGGGCTGACCGGGGCGATGGGCGCCCTTGGAGGCATCCTGAGCGACGGGCTGGGCATGATTATCGAGATGCTGCCGACGGCGATTGACGCGGGGATGCGGCTGCTCGGTGCTTTGGGGCAAGGTTTGCTGGATAACATGCCTGTGATTATTGATGCGGCAATCCAGATCGTAACCCTGCTGGGCGATGGCATTTTGAACAGTTTGCCCGTACTGGCGGGGGCGTCGATGCAGATCATAGCGTCCTTGGCGTCCGGTATCGGCGGGATGCTCCCGGAACTGATACCGTCTATCGTAGAAACGGTAGTACTCATAGCAGGTACGCTGATTGAAAATCTGCCGCTCGTACTTGATGCGGGGATGCAGCTCCTTAGTGGTTTGGCGGACGGTATTGTCGGAGCAGTCCCGATCCTGATCGAGCAGCTGCCCTCTATCATTTCCGGGATTGCCAGCACACTTGGCGAGCACTTGCCGGAGCTTGTCTCGACCGGTATGACGCTGCTCATGGGGCTCGCGTCTGGGATTCTTTCCGCGATCCCACAGCTTGTGGCCCAGCTCCCGGCGATCGGTTCGGCTATTTTCGGCGCGCTCGGCGAAATCCCCAGCATGGTGATAGGCGTCGGCAGGAGCATCGTAGAGGGCCTGTGGAGCGGTATCTCGTCGATGGGAAGCTGGGTGACAGATCAGGTCAAAGGCTTCGCAAGCGGCATCGTGGACGGCGTCAAGGGCTTCCTGGGCATCCACAGCCCGTCCACAGTATTTGCCGAAATCGGCGACAACATGGCGCTGGGCCTCGGCGGAGGGTTCGCCGACGGCATGAAGGGCGTCACAGAGGATATGAAGGGCGCAATCCCGACGAACCTCGACGGTCCCGAATTTGACATCCCCGAACCAAACGGCCCTTCCGATATGACCTATGGTGTATATCCGAATGTAGTGGGGATTGACGAAATCGGTAACGCTGTAGGTGACTCTGTTTACAAGGTCAGACCCGTTATCGAGGACATCAATACTCCGTCTGTTTCTGATATTTACTACAATGTGAACCCCTTGGTCAAAGATTTCAATCCTCCTGGCTACGAAAATCCCACCAATATGGAAGGCAGTGAGGGCGATTGTCCTGAGCGGATTGCTGGCAGCGGCAATGGCGGCACTCCTGAGCCAAACGGTGGCTCTGCCGGGAATGGCGGCGGTTTTACGTTTGCCCCAACACTCCCGCCAATCCAAATTACCATAGAGGGCAGTGCAGACCGCGAAACCCTGGAGAAGATGGAAGAGATGTTGAAGCTGCGTATGGAAGAAATGAAGGCTATGATGAGAGAGCTGTACGATGAGTTCCGCGAGGAGGAGCTTCAGCGGGCAGCCCTGAAGAACCAGTATGTATTTTGATTGGAGGAAAAATGATGAAAAAAATTCTCGCGCTTTTATTGGCGCTTCTGTTGTGTGTGTTTACCCTGTCTGCCTGCTCTGAAGCACATAAGGTAAACTCCAATTTCTCAAAACAAGCTAACTATTTCGAATGTGAACGCAAAATCACTGTCTATAACGCTCGGACCGATACGATTATTTTAGAGGTCGAGGGGTATATGAGCGTCGGCAATAACTCGGCGAGTGAGCTGGTTGTGACATGCAAAGTCGGCCCAAACGAATACAGAAAAAACTACATCTACCTGAACGACTATACGCTGTATGTGGTCGAAGACATCACAGGCACGCATACCGATCCATATCATTATCAGCTTTATTTTCATACTGAGGCGCTGCCTGCAGTTGAGGTGAAACCCTAGCAGGGAGGTTTCTGGGTATGGCCTATATACTCACCAGCAGGAAGGGCGGCACAGTCCGCTTTGAACCTTTGAAAAACGGTGTGGTTGAGAAGGAAAGCGAGAGCTACAGCAGCACCGTCACCTCAAATCCGATTGAAAACGGAGCCGAGATCAACGACCATGTGAACAACGCATCCGGCACCCTCAACATCTCGGGCGTCATCATCGGCGGCAGCGGCGCGATAAACGCACTGAAAGCTATGCGAGAGTCTCGGGACATCATCACCTACATCGGCGTCACCCGGATGTCCAACCTTGTCTTCACGAGCCTCAAGTTCGACCGCTCGTACAAGAACAGGAACGGTGCATCCTTCTCCGCGACCCTGAAGCAGGTGCAGATCAGCTCCGCCGAGTACGTTCCTATGGATGGCGCATTACCTATGACCAGTCAGGATAATGGAAGGTCTGACGACCAGCAGTTGGCGAAAACGGCCAACGCCGGTCTAATGACCGTTTCTTTGCAATCCGTAAGTTCTGCCAGCGTAGAGCGGCACGGGGAGGCATACACACAGCCCAGCAGCTCCGCGCCGCTGACAAGGCGGACGGGGGCCTACAATGGCCTCGCTGTTTAAGGGAGGACGAATATGGCCCTGCAGCTGATAGACCTGAACTCTGATGTGCAGTACATCGCAATCGACGTTTCACGGGTGCCATACACGTTCTCCGTGAAGCTCGCAGACCGAACCTTTTCCTTTACAGTCAAGTACAACGATGCCGGCAAGTTCTTTACGATTGACCTGTATGACGTGAACGGAAATGTTCTCGTCTTTGGGGAGATCGTCCGCTATGGCCGCCCGCTGTTCAACGTAGTCGAGGATGAACGGTTCCCGATCCCGGTCATCATTCCGTCCTGCATCACCGACGACAGCATCTCCGAGGTCACATGGGAGAACTTCGGGAAGGATGTAAAGCTCTACCTCCACGAAAGGAAGGTGGAGTGATATGGCCTTCTGGATTCGGGCGGCTACACTGGTCATCGGGAGCAACAAGTATGACCTGGACGGGATGAACTTCACATTTGATATTCCCTTCGAGGACAGCGACGAGCCCCCGGTGGCCACTGTGACCGTGACAAACCTCTCCTCCAACACCCGCAACGGCATCAAGAAGGACGATCCCGTGATTCTGAATGCCGGCTACCGGGGGAATGTTGGCTGCATCCTGGTCGGAAAGGTGGTCGGCCTGAAGCACAAGCAGAACAACGTAGACTGGACAACCACCCTGACCGTCCAGCCATGCGCTGAGGAAATCCTTGGGCGGATCGTCAACAAGACCTACGCGGAGAACATGAAGGCGTCTGCGATCATCCGGGATCTGCTGAACATCTTCGGAGCAGAGGTCGCCAGGTGCGAGCTGTCCATCGACACGAGCTACCCGCGAGGCCGCGTCTGCCGGGGCAACCTCAAACAGGTGCTCACCGAAATCGTGGTAAACGAGTGCAAGAGCCGGTTGATCGTCCGCACAACCGGACAGCTCTACATCACGAAGGCGGATGACGGCATCCATAACGGCGTCACACTCACCCCGGCGACCGGCCTCCTCCGCTCTGACGAGGAAACCGTTGCCATCCAGGTCGAGACAGACCTGAACTCGCAGAAAACCGGGGAGGATCGGAAAGAGGATACGATTTCCCGCTCCTGTCTGCTCAACTACAGCATCGCCACCGCCGAGGTCGTTCAGGTCCTGTCCAGTGACCTGAACGGACGGTTCATCGTTGTGAAGGGTAGCCACAAGGGAGGCCGTACCGGGGACTGGAAGACCTCCATGGAGCTGAAACCATACTGAGGAGGGATTGCTTATGGGACTGGCCGATGTAAACCAGTACAACTACCAGCGGATTCACGATGACAAGCTCCGGGAATCCATCTGTGTGGCCGCCACCGTACAGGTGATGGCCTTCGACCCCGCAAAGATGACAGTGAACGTCCAGCCGCTCTCCAAGCACCTGGAGA
This sequence comes from Anaerotruncus sp. 1XD42-93, assembly GCF_009917605.1. Classification (NCBI taxonomy): domain Bacteria; kingdom Bacillati; phylum Bacillota; class Clostridia; order Eubacteriales; family Oscillospiraceae; genus Anaerotruncus; species Anaerotruncus sp. 1XD42-93. Next base: position 10,843 of record NZ_QZEG01000063.1, read on the forward strand.
ACGGCAAGTACGAAAGCCAGCCGCCGATTCTGAGGGTTCCTGTGGCCCTCACGCACTGCGGCGGCTTTCTCTTCCGCCCCTGGATAAAAGAGGGCGACATCGGTACGGTGGTCTACCTGGATCACGATATGGACGCCACCGTAACCGGGGGCAAGGTGGCCAAACCCCTGACCGAGCGCAACCACGCCACGACGGACGCCATCTTCATAGGGGCGCTCGTGGCTGGGGACTACACGGTCAAGGGCCTGCCGGATGAGAGCATCTGTATCGCCGCCGAGGACGGCAATCTTTATGTCGCTGTCACGAAGAACAAGGTAACCATCAAGAATGAAGACACCACCGCTGAGTTCACCGCTGCTGCGATTGATATAAAAACCAGCGATATGACCATCACCGCGAATGGGCTGGTGAACATAAAGGGTTCCCCTGTTGACATCAACGGGACGATATTTTGAAAGGAGACATCCTTATGGGGCTGTCAAAACTCGCGGCAGGCTGCCGAGCCTGCCCGTATGTCGATACCTGCGGCCATAAGCGTATGGAGGCCGTTGGCTTTCTGCCGCTGTTTCAGTCTGCGGCCCAGCCTGCGGCCGAATCAGCAGCCCAGCCGCTTCTCCGGGAGACGATGGAAATTCGGGTGGATGGCAAGCCCGTAACCGTCTATGTAGACGAAATCGAAAAACAGCTCACGCGAGAACTCTACGCCCACCTGGGCCTGCAATACGGAGCCTGACGTTTAGGAGGTGCGGCAATGTGGAAGAGAATATGACCTTGCTGGTAGACCCCGAGACCCGCGATCTGGCCTTCGATGATGGTGGAAACTTCAAGAAGATCTTCGATGCTGATACCACCGTCCAGAACGTACGCCATGCACTCCTGACTTGGAAGGCGGAGTTTTTCGCTGATCTGATACACGGCACAGAATATGAGCGTATCGTCGGAATGAACCAGAACGAGATAGACCTCAACGAGGTTCAGGACATTATCAGGGAGGCGATCTTTCAGGAGGACGATATTTCCCGGATAGACACGATCACCGTCTCGTATGACGGGCGCACCGTTGCCGCTGCGTTCACGGCAACGCTTGTGAGCGGCGAAACGATCGCGTTGGAGGTGACTGCGTAATGGCAAAACCGAATGACTGGGGTTTGACCGATGCCGGCTTCCGGCGGCCGACCTATGCAGAGCTGCTTGACGCTCTGGAGTATAAGGCACGGGAGCTGTTTGGCTCCAAGGCCAACCTGACTGTGCGTTCTCCGCTGGGAGTCTTTCTGCGGATTTTTGCATGGGTGCTGAACCTGCTGTTTTCCACCCTGGAGGATGTGTATAACTCCCGCTTCGTTGACACAGCGGTAGGCACCAGCCTCCTCCACCTCGGCAGGATGATAGGTATACGGCTGCTTGGGGCCCAGAAGGCTATGGGCTACCTGACGTTCTACGGTGACGATAACGTGGAGGTCCCGGAAGGATTCCTTGCCGAGACCACCGCAGGGATGCAGTATGTCACACTCAGTTCCGGCGTGATTACGAACGGAAGCGTGACGTTGCCCGCCTCCGCCGCCGTTGCCGGGCCTGACGGCAACACCGCCGAGAGGACGATCAAGAACATCACGAACCCGAAGCTCGGCATCAGGTCCGTGATAAACGAGAAAGCCTTCGAGGGCGGCAGAAACACGGAGACCGACGACGAGTTCCGGGAACGGTACTACCTCTCTGTGGACTTTGCTGGCGGCGTAAATCTTGACGCCATCATAGCTGAGATTTACGGGAGTGTAGAGGCCGTCATTGCCGTTGCTGGAGAGGAGAACGACACAGACTTCGAGAGCAAGACCGGGCTGCCTCCTCACTCGTTCGAGGTTGTGGCCTACGGCGGTCTCGACGAGGACATAGCGCGGGCCATCTACCGCCGGAAGGCGGCAGGCATCCAGACCTTCGGCAACACGACTGTCCCGGTTGTCACCGCCGCCGGCAGCATCTGCGATGTCCATTTCAGCCGCCCAACTCCAGTCTGCGTATGGGTCAAGGTGTTCAACCTCGTGACTGACAGCAAATTCCCCCTGGACGGCATCGAACGGATCAAGCGGGCCGTCATCCGGCACATCGGCGTGAACACCCGCGGCGGCCTGAACATCGGACAGGACGTTATCTGCGTAACCCTGCCCACGGTCGTCCTGAAGGTTCCCGGAGTGGTAGACTTCGATCTCCAGCTCAGTCCCGACGGGGAGAACTTTAGCTGGAAGAATATACAGATTGCCGCCAGGGAGAAGGCCGTCACCGATGAAAGTATGGTGATCGTGGAGTGAGAAACTATCTATCTGAAATGTTGTATGCGCTGACCAGCGCCTATAGCCGGAAGGACTACAATAACCACCAGCGGGGTCTCCCGCTGGAAACGAACATCGGCAAGCTGTTCTCCCTGTTTGCCTGGGGTCTGGACATCGTTCACGAAAACGCAGAGCTGGTGAAACAGTGGGACGACCTCGGGCAAGCGAAGGGCGCTGTTTTGGACAGATACGGGGCCAACTGGGGCGTTCAGCGGTTCAGCGAGAACGACGCCCTCTACCGCCTCGCCATCCGAGTCAAGATTCTGTCCCAGCTCTCCGGCGGCGATACCGATACGGTCATCAGGGCTGCCGCCGACCTGCTGGGTATCGAGAATCACGACATTGATTTCGAGGATGTGTTCCCGGCCAAAATTTTTCTGTATGTGGACTGGCTGCTTCTGACGCAGGAACGGCAAGACCTGATTGAGCCGATCGCCTGGGCCATTAAGCGCATTGTTGCCGCCGGCGTCGGTATGCGGCTATATGCTCGGACCTACCGGACATACCGCTTCGATCTGCCGATCAGCCACGGTGGAGCCATCGGGAGATGCTGCCGTTACCTGCCGGTAGGGCGAAATCGGGAAGTCGTTTGGGATGTGTCTGTTGCTCATGGCGGGGCCGCAGCAACAAATTTTGTCTTTGAGCCGACCGGGGAGAACCGAACCGCTGTGGCCAGCATTTATGTCGGCCGTGCCGCAGTTCAGCGTCCTGCTTTCAGCGCAGCCCCGATTGGAGAAGATAAGACCTTTGGTGTGCAGCGCGGCGACAAGAGCGGAGCCTATATGCGCAGCCACATCAGGCCAAAACGAATTGATTAGAAGGAGGAATACCCATGGCAAAATTTGAGGACGGCTGCTATGGCAGCCTGAAAGGTATTGCCCTCATTGCCAAGGTCCTGGCAGGCCGCTGCAAGATGCACTATACCCGTGTGGCAGTCGGTAAGGGGGTTATTCCGGAGGACATGACACCAAAGACGATGACGGAACCGGCGGAGTATGTTATGGATGCGGTAATAAGCTCTGTCACCAACCCGGTAGATGGTGAGTGTCAAGTATCCGTCCAGATCAACAGTGCCAATGTAGAGACAGGATTTTATGCCACCGGATTGCTGCTGTATGCAGAGGACCCGGATGAAGGAGAGGTTCCCTACACATATCTGGTCTTGGAAGGTGAGCCAGAATGGATCAGGCCCGCAAGCTCTATCGTCGGGAAATTGGCCTTTTTTGACATCATTGCCGCTGTGGGAGACATAGACAAGGTTTCCGCCACTATTGATCCGGATGCGCTCGTCACTCACGAGGAGTTGGAATTACGCATCCAAGAACACAATAAAGAGAATCATCCGGAGACCGAACTGGTCACCTTGGATCACCAGTTGGGAACCTATCCGCAGGTGCTGGCGTTTGCCTATCAATACGGCGCGGGCATGGGCGAAGCGGGCGGCGGTCCGGCGGGAGGCACCAGCCTGATGCAACTGCCAGCAAAGGCGGAATGTCTCGATAAAAACAGGCTGGCCGTCTATACCACAAAGGATGCGGCAAGGCCCGAGACGGTTAAGGAGGTACGGCAGATCAGCCGCGGCGAGTATGTGGTCCTGTATCAGGATAGTGAGCTTGATGCTGTATATCTCAAGCTGTTATACGATGGAGGAGGAAGCGTCCCTGACGCTCCCGCAGATATGGTTGCGGTCAAAAATATGGTATTCAGCGCAGACCCGCCCGGGGATACCTCGGTGATCTGGGGCGCGCTGTGATAAAAAGGAGGAATGTAGACATGGCACAGAACTACACGCAGAGAGTATTTGTGAACGGAAAATGGGAGGACCGTTATCCCAAAACGGTGGCGGCACAGGTCGAGACCGACCCGCAGC
>NZ_QZEG01000064.1:0-14919 GCF_009917605.1 Anaerotruncus sp. 1XD42-93
GGCGAGGGATTTTGCTGCCCTGCAAGGCGAAAAAATGCAGACAATACTTTGTGTATTGCAAGATTTTTCAATGCGGCAGGCCGGCAAAAGACCCGCTCAGACGGTGTCGAATGGTTGTGAATACGGGTTCTAACTATGATTTGCTGCCGGACAAACGCCTTGTTCCATCCCGTTAGGCCGCAGAGGGGGTGAAATCAAGGCGTTTTATCTTTAAAAGAGGTGTTTTTGATGTTTCGTAAACTGCGACGAATCAGACAGGCACTTTCCACCAGTGACTGCGCTACCATCCTGAAAAAGGGGACATCCGGGGTATTGGCACTGTCTGGAGACGATGGCTATCCCTATGCAGTCCCACTCAGCTATGTATATGATGGTTCTGCCCTCTATTTCCATGGAGCAAAAGCTGGACACAAATTGGACGCGATCCGGCGGGATTGTCGCGCCTCGTTTTGTGTCATTGATCAGGATCAGATCATTCCGGAAAAATATACGACCTATTTTCGCAGTGTAATCGTATTTGGGCGGATGCGCATTCTAGAGGAAGGCACCGAGAAACGCGCTGCGATTGAAAAGCTCGCAGCGCGCTATTCCCCGGATGAAGACGAAGCCGCGCGGCAGTCAGAGATCGACCGGGAATACTCCAGATTGTGTATGATGGCACTTTCCATTGAGCACATGACCGGAAAGCAGGCAATCGAGTTGGTACGTGATCAGGGAGAAAAATAGAGAAACCCTCCTCAACGCCTCAGCCGTTTTTTCTGACTGAATAATCACGCTTTCTCGGTAAAAAGACACGGTATCTCTGTTGCTCTTTTGACAAAGCAGTGATTACACCCCCAGCAGTTATGGCGCTGCTCTCAATCGGTAGGGCAGATCGGAGGGCAGTTGCCTGGGCCATCGCGATAGCCGTCCCGGATCAGTTTTGATTTTCTGTCCACCAAATTTGGATTGCCCCTTCATGGTAGGCGGGCGGCACAGGCCCTGTACCTATTACAGCGTATTTCATCAATTCGAATGATTTTTCGGATCATAGGGATCACGCTCCTTTGCGGTTCCAGTTTTATCGAAAAAGTCAGACTCCAACAGAAATTTTCGGATCAAAATCTGGTCATTTCCAACAAAAGATGCTATACTATACTTATCGAAAATTCTTTATGTGGGGTTGTCAGGGCCGGTATATTTCAAAGCCAGCTCACCAGGCAGCCCACCATCATTCTGGATAACAGGAGGCGCGTTTTATGGAAAATAGGGTTATCACAATCGGACGGCAGTTCGGAAGCGGTGGACGGGAGATCGGTCAGCTTCTGTCAGAATCTCTGGGCATCCCGTTTTACGACCGCGACCTGATTGAGCTTGCAGTGGAAAAAAGCGGAATCGATCTTGAAACATTGGAAAAGCACGACGAAAAGCCGGTCAACCGGTGGTTCTACTCAATCCCCAGCCAGCCGAACCGGCTCACCGGTTACGGTATGCCGATCGCAGATACCTTGTTTGTAGCGCAGTCGGAAATTATCCGGGAGCTCGCGCAAAAAGAATCCTGCATCATCATCGGGCGGTGCGCGGACTATGTCCTGCGGGAACACCCCGACCTGATTTCGCTTTTCATCCATGCGCCGATGGAGGAGCGGATTAAGCGGATCATGCGCCGGTACAGCCTGGATGACCGGCAGGCGAAAGAGTTTATTCGGCGCACCGACAAGGAGCGCGCGAGCTACTACAACTACTACACCGAGAAAAAATGGAGCGGGATGGAATCCTATCATTTCTGCATCGACAGCAGTATCTTTGGAGTCAGCGGCACTGTGGAAAAGCTCCTCCGTTTGGCTGGCTGAGAAGCGAATTTCCATTTATGCTGTCAGGCGTTGACTTCCGCCTGCTCTCTTTGTCTGGACTGCAACGTTCTCAATGCCTGCGCGAACGATTCGATGTCTTGGAACTGCCGGTAGACCGACGCAAAACGGATGTAGGCCACTTCGTCAATCGTGCGCAGATGTTCCATCGCCAGCTCCCCGATCCTGCTGGAAGCAACCTCTTTATCCAGAGAATTTTGCAGTGACATTTCGATTTTGCGCACAGCCTCTTCCAGCACCGAGAGCGGTACTGGGCGTTTCTCGCAGGCACGCAGCATCCCCGCCAGAAGCTTGTTTCCATCAAACGGCTCCCGGGACTGATCCCGCTTGATGACGACCAGTGGTGTGCTTTCGACAACCTCGTAGGTTGTAAATCTGCGTTCACATTTCAGGCACTCCCTGCGGCGGCGGATGCGTTCCGACTCATCAATAGGCCGGGAATCAATTACCTTGCTCTCTGTATATCCACAAAACGGGCATCTCATTGTATAACACACCTCCCTGTATTGTCGGTCCTCTTCTATTCTGCGTTTTTAGGGGATAGCTGAAATGCTTCAAAAGACGGATTTGTTTCACATTCGATCATCTACAGGCATGCGTTATATCTCTGTGGATCATTGCCTGTTGCTTGAAAGCAGAATGGTTTTCAATTATATTGGTTATATCATAACATTTTTTACAACTAATTTCAAGAATTGTACCGCTGATTTATGATTTTCCATCATGAAAAAACGAGTAAAAGGCAGCCGCCTCTTACTCGTTTTTTGTGTTACATCCAGTGTATGCCTCTGCTTGATCGGGCTTCTCCGGAATTACGCCTTTCCCGCACAGCCGAGCACATCCTTGATCTTATGCGCGACCATCTCTTTGACCGCGGCGCGGGCCGGAGTCAGATACTGACGCGGGTCAAAATGGCTGGGGTTCTCCGCCATATATTTACGGATCGCAGCCGTCATCGCAACACGGACATCCGAATCAATGTTAATCTTGCAGACTGCCATAGCAGCCGCCTTGCGGAGCATTTCCTCGGGAATACCGATTGCGTCAGGCATCGCGCCGCCATACTGGTTGATCACCTTAACCAGGTCCTGCGGGACCGACGATGCGCCATGCAGAACGATCGGGAAGCCGGGCAGACGGCGGCTGACCTCCTCAAGGATATCGAACCGGAGCTGGGGGTTCTGGCCAGGCTTGAACTTATAGGCGCCGTGACTGGTGCCGATTGCGATTGCAAGGGAATCTACGCCGGTTTTGGTGACAAATTCCTCAACCTCTGCCGGGTTGGTGAACTGTGCATCGTCCGCAGTGACGTTTACATCGTCTTCAATACCAGCCAGTTTTCCCAGCTCTGCTTCGACGACCACACCACGCTCGTGGGCATACTCGACCACCTTTTTGGTTTCAGCGATGTTGTCCGCAAAGCTGCGCGCAGAACCGTCGATCATTACCGAAGTAAAGCCGCCGTCAATACAGGATTTGCAGATCTCGAAATCCGCGCCATGGTCGAGATGAAGCGCGATCGGAAGGTCGGTATCCTGGACCGCTGCCTCCACCAGTTTCACCAGATAAGCATGTTTGGCATACTTGCGCGCGCCCGCCGATACCTGAAGGATCACCGGGGCTTTCAGCTCGGAGGCCGCTTCTGTGATTCCCTGCACAATCTCCATGTTGTTGACGTTGAATGCGCCGATCGCATACCCGCCATCATAGGCTTTTTTGAACATTTCCTTTGTTGTAACCAGTGGCATTGCAAACAACTCCCCTTTTTTCATTTTGGGTTTCCTGACTGATTTCCTCTACCGCGGCTGCAAGTACCTTTGGTGCCTGCGCGCCACAAAACAGCAAAACTGTTCTGCTTCTATCACAAATTATTATAGCCAGCACACTTAAAAGCGAAGGTCTGTTTTTAAGCGGCGGACAACAGTCCACCAACACGACTGGGCGTACCGGATGGCTATGAGAATTTGAAGCAAGGCTGCTTATGGCAGCCTCCTGCAGCGAGATTGCCGCAGGCTTGAAAAGAATCCTTCTGGTTCCTTTCAAGCACTTCAATTATAGCACCATTTCCGACGGATTTCAATAAGCGCATCCCCGAGGGAGCGTTTTTCTCCGGTTCCGGGCAGTGTTTAGTCGTCGTGGTCGATATTCAGGTCCAAAATATTCCCATTGGATGCATTGATCTCAAATTCATACTCAATCGGTCCGTTGCGCAGCTCGATCTCATAGACCGCAATCCCATCGTCGTAATCAAGCTCACATTTCCGCACAGACGCGCCGGGCGCATTGGACAGCGCAATCTCCTTTGCCTGCTGCGGCGTAATCAGGCTGGAACCCCTCACCGGAGTGCTTCCGGATGAACGGTCTGCAATGTTCACCCGATTCTGCTCTGCCGGCTGGGTGACAGCGAGCGGCGTCTCGACAAACTTGATCTCCCGCTTGAGGACAGCTCCGGTCTGCGGGTGGACCTCATAAGTGCCATAAACCGTATCTGTTTTGAAGGTGACATCATATTCTTTCAGCCAGTCATCCTCATCCAGCACCGATGAGAGGATCTCCGCACCCTTGATCTCGCCTGTCACCGCCTTTTTGGCATCCTCCGCAGTGATGGTCGCTGTCTGGCTGCCCCATGCGCCCGAAAGTTCACTCTCAAAGTCGGTCACCTTTCCAGTCCATCTGCTCACTTCAATTTCATAAGTTTCCTTACGGCTCTCGCTATAAAATTTGAAATCATAGCTGTTATGGTCCAGCTCGGTGCGCAGCAGCATGCTATCCGATGGGATATAGCCTTTTGCCATCTCTTTGGCCTGCGCTTCGGTCAGATCCGCCGCAAATGCGGAAACCGAAAATGCGCTGCCGAGAACCAATACGCTCGTACATGCCGTTATCAGCTGTCTGATTTTCACTTGCCATTCCTCCTAATATTTGGATCAAAATTACGTTTACTCCCATCATATCACAGCCCGATGCATGATATAATGGAAACAGGACGCAGAAGTGCACCACCAAACCAATGCTTTTCAAATGGCGGACTTATCTGCGCATCCCGTGGTTATTATATCATAATCACGAAGTGATTTGATATAATCGGCCATAGGGACGGGAGCGGGCTTTGCCTGCGTATCGTCCTGGACATAATCCCGATATAATAGCTGCTTTACAGCTATTATATCATATTGTATCATAAGAATATGAAAAAAATATGAAAATTTGAAAAAAACAGCCGTTTTATTGCGAATTCTCACACAGGCTCTCCGCCCTGCCAGGGAGCCTGCTGGGTGGAGCAGCCAAAACAGAAGCAGGCGTAGATATAATGCTATTTTTCTGGATATTTTCACAATAGACATCCGCTTTCAAGCGTGATATAATATACGACATATACATATATTTAAAAACTTTTTTCCTAATTTTATTTACTGTAAAATACATATAGAAAGCGTAATGGGTGAGATGTACAAAAGAAAATCTGTCTCGATTGCCAATAAAATGGTCGTGCCTGTCATACTGATTCTGCTTATCCAGTCCGCGCTGTTCCTGGCTGTGATGGTCCATGGAGGGCTGTTGGATCAGCTGCATCACAATGCAACAGAAATCCTGGATCAGCGGGTTGTCAACCGGAGAAACGATATGGAAAGGGAGATCCAGAACCGTTGGACCAATATCAACGACTCTGCCCGCGCCCTGCAAAATACATTCGAACTCTTTCTGAAAAACTCCGACCTCGGAGTTCAGGAAGTGATGCGGGATGAACGAATGACTACAGAGCTTCTGGAGCAGTTCTCCCCCGACCTGATCTATCTGATCCGCCGTCAAACGGTTTCAGGTGCTTTTTTGGTGCTCAACCGGGCGCCGGATGTCGGGGAAGCCTCGGATTTTTTCCGTCCGGGGCTTTATCTGCGTAACTTGCACCCTTTGCAGGAGGAAGCGGACAACTCGGATCTGTCCATTGAACGCGGCCCTTCCACGATCATGCACAGAACCGGGATCCCGGTCAGCCGCAGTTGGTACCCCACCTTCCGGTTTGGCAATTCGTCCACCATTTCCAATGACAACTATTTTAATAAGCCCTATTATGCGGCACTTCATTATCCCGAGCTTTCCAATCAGGAGCTGGCCTACTGGAGCCCGCCTTTCCGGCTCTGCGGCGGCGATCTGGATGTGATCACCTATTCGATGCCTTTGCGCACCAAGGACAATCAGGTGTTCGGCATCCTCGGGATCGAGCTTTCCTGCAATTATCTGCGCAGCCTGCTTCCTTACACCGAGCTGGGCCCGAGTGGAAACGGCGCCTATCTGCTTGCTATGAATCGGGAGGGCAGTATGGATTTTGACCATCTGCTTTCGAATGGGCCTTCTGCTTCGATGGTCCTTGAGGATGACAAATTTTTTCTCTCGCTCGATCCCTCCACCATTTCCAAAGACCCAGACCTGGTTTACAAGATTTTGAATCCGCATAACAATCTGGAGCTTTTTGCCTGTCTTCATTATCTAAACCTGTATGCTGAAACCTCCCCCTTCCAGGCCGAGCGATGGTATCTGATCGGGGTTATGGATGCTCAAAACCTGTTCAATTTTTCAAAGCTCATTACCCGAACCATTGTCATTGATGTGTTTATCACACTTCTGATCGGTGTGGGAGGCGTTCTCCTGATGGGCCGGATCGTGACCCACCCCATCACACAGCTGATCCACGAAGTGCGCAGCAGCAATCCGCATCTGCCGCTCCGGTTCAAGCGCATCCGGATCAATGAAATTGATGAGCTTGCCACCGCGGTCGAGTCTCTCAGCAGGGAGGTAGCCGAATCGGCTTCTCGGATGTCCTCCATCATTGAGATGACCAGTTCGAATATCGGCGCCTTTGAGCGGCGGCTTTCCGAAGGGATTGTCTATTACACAAGCCATCTGTTCGATCTGTTTGGCATCTCGGTAGGGAATGGGACAAGCGGCTACATGGAATTTGCCCAGTTTACCACGCTGATGCATTCCCTTCCACTTACCGTAGAGGAGCCTTCTTCCGACCGGGAAGTCGTTGTCCGGCGCAAGGATGAGGAAGGGGAGCTTCATTGGATCCGGATTAAACAGGGGCAGTCCCCCGGGCGGGTATTCGGCATCGCAGAGGACATCACACACGATGTTCTGGCCAGACAGAAGCTGGTGTATGAGCGTGACCATGACCCGATGACCGGGCTGCTCAACCGCCGGGCGTTTTATGCCTCTCTGAGCGCAATGTTTGAGCGTCCGCAGCTTTTGAAGGTTGGCGCAATGGTGATGTGCGACCTTGACAACCTGAAATATATCAATGACACCTATGGCCATGATTACGGAGACCAGTACATCCGCGAAATGGCGAATGCGCTGATGCAGCATGCCCCCTCGCCGCGTGTGCTTGCACGCCTTTCAGGGGATGAATTCTACTTCTTCTCCTATGGCGCTGAGGATCGGGAGACCCTTTTCCAGCAGATCTGCAAGATGAAGCAGGAGATTGACAGCATCCTGATGCCTCTGCCGGACAATCCGAACTTCCGCCTCCGCTCTTCGGCGGGCATCTCGTGGTTCCCGGACGATAGCCAGGCCTATGACCAGTTGATGCACTATGCAGACTTTTCGATGTATACCGCCAAGCACACCAGCAAGGGTGAGCTGCGGGAATTCAATATGCATGACTATATGCAGGAATCCTATCTGATCTACAACAACGAGGAACTGAACCGTTTGCTCGATGAAAACCTGCTTACCTACGATTTTCAGCCGATTGTCGACGCTGCCAGCGGGAAGGTTTTTGGCTATGAAGCGCTGATGCGCTCCCAGCTTCCAACCCTTCCAAGCACCGATGAAATCCTCTCCCTTGCGCGTGCCCAGTCCAAGCTCCATTTGATCGAACGCCGCACATGGCAGAATGCGCTGAAAGGCTTTTCGGAACTCCCCGAACGGGTGGATGACTGCTATCTTTTCATCAATTCCCTGCCCAACCAGATCCTTTCTCCGGAGATCGTGCGCGAGCTTGAGAAGCGCTATCCTGATCTGCTGCCTAGGATCGTGATCGAGCTGACCGAAAAAGAGCCTCAGAACGACCGGTATATGCGGGATAAATTGCAGCTTGCCCAAAAATGGGGCGCCAAGATTGCGCTGGACGGGTTCGGCGCTGGCTACAGCAATGACGACATGCTTTTGCAGATCGAACCGGACTTTATCAAGATCAATATGAAGCTGATCCGGGATATTGACATTGATACCAAGCACCACCAGTTTTTGGAGAGTATCCTCTCCTATACCAAAGAGCGCGGCATTCGCTCGATTGCAGAAGGGATCGAGACCAGCACAGAAATGGAGACTCTGATCCGGTCTGGGGTGGACTATCTTCAGGGGTTCTACATCGGACGCCCCGAGGCAGGCTCTTCTGAAATCGCACCATCCATCTGCGAAGAGATTCACTCGATCAACTGCCAGTCCCCAGAGCCCTAACAGGCGGAGGGGGATAGATGGTTCTCTGTCTTTCCATGTACAAAATGCTTGCAGCAAAAACATGTTTTTGCTGCAAGCATTCTTTTTCTATTTGTATGTTCCTAGGCAAAGCAAAGCGGTTAAAGTTTAAAAAAATTCCGAATACAAAAAGCGCGTAAACCAGATAATAGAGAGGCCTTAGAACCTGTATTCATAATCAGAGGATGCCGGATGGGCGAGGGATTTTGCTGCCCTGCAAGGCGAAAAAACGCGGACAATACTTTGTGTATTGCAGGATTTTTCAACGCGGCAGGCCGGCAAAAGACCCGCTCAGGCGGTGTCGAATGGTTGTGAATACGGGTTCTTACAGAGGCTTATTCGTGTTTGATTGCCTCCAGGGCGGAAATTTTCATTGCGCGGTTTGCGGGCAGGATGCCAGAAACCAGCCCCACCATAGTGGCAAATGCGATAGCCGCCACAACCAGCCAGAGCGGGATCACCGAGACTGGCAGCGACGAACTGCCGCTGTCCATCATCATGCCGCCCATACCGCCCATTATCATGCCGCCGCCCATGCTGCCCATGCCGGAATCACCGGAAAAGGAAAAGTTGAAATAGTTCATCGCAAAGGAAACCCCATAGCTGATCGCAACTCCGACGCATCCCCCAACAAAGCCGATCACGCCCGCTTCCATGAGGAAAACAGTGCGGATGTTGCCGACCACGCAGCCGAGCACCTTCATGACGCCGATTTCTCGGGTACGCTCGTAGATCGACATAATCATGGTGTTGGTGATGCCGATAGCCGCAACCACCAGCGAGATGCCGCCCATCATCCCCAGGAAAAGCTGCTGTTTGCGTGCACTTTCCTGCATAGGCTTACGTACCGTCTCCATCGAGCGGGTATTGTAGCCCATTGCCTGAATCTGCATCTCCACCGGATCGACATCCTCCATCGTTTCCACCTTCACCGTCACATTGCTGTAGCCGGTGTCGTCCTTCTTGTTCACGACGATCTTGTTCGCCTTTATATATTCCTCTTCCAGACGTTTCAGATCGTTGATGTCCATGATAATTCCACGTGAGGTTTCGTAGCCTTTGTTCCAGTCCTCCTTGATCCGCGCCACCGGGCGCACCTCCCGTTGGATATGCACCGTATCATCATCCTTGCTGTCTTTTTCGTCCTGATCGGGCTGCTTGCTGGAGAGGTAAATTTCGTCTTTCATCACGTCCACAAACGGTTGGCGGAGCAGTTCTCCCTGCTCGTTGGTTTCCGGCCAGGTATACCGGTTGTACTTGCTTTTGGTGTCCTCAAAATCGAAGCCGGTGTATTCCCCCACTACAACGTTGAGCGGTTTTTTCCGGTTTTCCTGCGGGCCTTCCGGGTATTCGCCCTCTAAAAGCTGGTAGCCCATCAGCGGCAGAGCTTCGGAATAGACACCGACAACGGTTGCCCAGCCCATCCGATAGCGGTCTTTTTTTCCCGAATAGAGGGTGGGCTGGAAATAGTTTGGATTATAAACCGGGGTCGCGATGATAACGCCGTCCATCGCCTGAATCTGCGCGACAGCCGCATCGTCAAGCACACTTTTTTCGCCGTTTTCATTGCGCCCATAGTTCATCACATTGATAATCGTCAGATCGCCCATTTCTGCAAGCATCGCCTCCTGCGAGAGGTTCATGCCAAGCCCGAGCGAGACCATCACCACGATTGCGCAGGTGCCCACCACCACGCCTATGATGGTGAGCAGGGTACGCATCTTGCGCCGGAACAGGTTGCCCAGGCACATCGAGATCATGTCAGAAATCTTCATCGCTGTCCTCCAGCAGTTTCAGTTCACGATGCCGCCGCATGGCTTTCGCTGCAAACGACAGCAGGATAATCGCTGTCACGCCGCCGGTGGTCCAGCCCCAGACCGGTATTTTTTGATACCATGGCTCCGGAGGTGCCTCTCCAATGTCATCGGGATTCATTACGTCCAGGCCGGGGTCCGGCGCAGGCATCTCGAACGAGACCGCAGTCGTGGTGAACGGCGAACGCAGCTCGTTGACGTTCATATTTGCATCTTCATAGGAGATCACCACTTCGCCTGAAATGGTCCCGGCCTCGAGCGCGCCGATCAGAAAGTCGGCGGACTCTTCCTTGCCGCTCTCGACATTCCCGATGAACTGCCGCTGTCCCGGCTGCGAGAGGTTGCCGGTGATCTCGGCAGTCACGTTATAGACCGTCGATTTTCCCTTGTTGACAAAAGTCGCTTCGATGCTGGAATCCTCGCCGACATAAATTTCGGAAGGCATCTCCACCGGGTTGAGGGAAAACCGGTCGAGCTGGGAAACGGGGATACTGATGTCCTGTTCGGCGGAAAACTGCTTGCGTTCGTCATTGATGACCGATTCGTAGGTGAAGCTGACCTTGATCGGGTGGGAGATTGCATCGGCGTTGGGCTTCACCGAGAGGTTCACCGTCCGCTCGACCGAAGAACGCTTTGCAATCCGCTCGATGTAGAAGGTATTGGACGAACTGGTCAGCGTGAACGCCTCCGGCACACTCAGCTTCATCACCACGTTGTCCACATTGACCCGTTTGCTGGTGTTCATCAGCGTCATGGTCAGGGTGAAGTTGCCGGCCGCTGTCACGTTGCCGCCGCCGTAGTCGTATGTAGAGACGATGATATTTGGGGTCGGCGGCGGAATGTCCGGCTTGCTGGACGAACTGTCATGATCGTCGTCATCGTCAGGGGAATTGTTATTGTCATCGGGTTCAGGCTCATAGATTTCACATTGAGAAAGCGTGTGGACTAATCGGCGCTTAGTAAAGTTCATATCCCCATAATCAATGATAAGCTGTAAGTTGTTATCTTTTCCGCTATAATAGATATTTTCGAAAATAAGATCGTAGGCTACTCCGCCACCATTTAGCTCGGTTTCATCCTCTCCTAAAGAAATATTATTTAAATCCACATCAAAAACATCACTGTTAATATTGATATAAATATGATTTCTTATCTCATTAAATTTATCAAGCGTAAGTGCATAGTCATAAATAGTGACGATCAATTTATCATATCGGCCTCGAGTAATACGTGAAATAATGCTATCATCACTATTCCGGACAAAAATAGCACTTTTAATCTCGTAATTTTCGGAAGCAGCCTGTGTGCGAATTGTCCGAGAAAAAGGAATCAACAGCTTTTTCTCATGTTCATTGGAAAGAATAAGATTAAACCTGATCTTGTCCGAAAGTGCCGAATAAGTAATTGGCTTTTGGGTTGTGATTGTAAAAACAATAGAACCATTTTCTGATACAAGCGACGAAGATTCTATATCCACTGGTTGGTCAGGATGATTAACATCCATAAAATTATTATCAAAAAAACTTATATTTTCAGGCTTATAATTCTGTAATTTTTCTAGCTCTTTTGCAGTTATTTCAAGATCCAGCTCAAGGATACCTTCTTCTCCTCCATGAGCAATATTTTGAATAAGATCAATCTCTCCGAGCCGTACTCCTTTCACTGATCCCGTTAAATTAGATATTACATCTTCATTTGTATTTTTATTAGAATCTTCTCGGTCATTAATAGATGATGTGGAATTTTGCATTTCTTCCTGTTCTTCATCATTTTCCTGTGTATTTTCTTCAGACTCAGGTATTGTCTCCTTCTTTTCCGGGGCTTTTTCCGCTTCCCCCTGTTCGGGAACCTCCCGCTGGCCTTCCCCACCCGGCGTAGGGGCCGGCGTTTCAACTGATGGCCCGACCGCATAAGCGTGTGTACTCTGGAGCACCATCCCAAACGAGATACCCGCTGCCGAAAACAGCAGGAGAGTGGCGAGCAGCAGAGAAAATGTAGATTTGCAAAAACGGTTCATATGGTAATTTCTCCTTTGTTTTCGGCTTCATCAGAACAGATGTTGTCCTGTGCGGGGCCGGACGGTTCCGGCAGCGCAGGCGGCTCCCCTTCGGGCAGCTCGGGCAGAGGGGCAGCCTCGGGCCTGTCCTGCTCCGAAAGGCCGTCGTAAATCGGCTCGTGTATCAGGTCCGACCGGATTTCCCCGTCGATCAAGGTGATGACCCGATCTGCATAGTCGGCAATCTCCGCATCATGCGTGACGATAATCAAGGTCTGGTCGTAGCGCCGGGCGAACCGCACCATCATTTTCATCACGTCAATGGTGGTATGTGTGTCAAGGTTGCCGGTCGGCTCATCCGCGAATACAACCTTCGGATGGGACACGAATGCCCGCGCAATCCCGACCCGCTGCTGCTGTCCGCCGGACATCTGGGTCGGCTTATGATAGGCGCGCTTTTTCAGCCCGACTGCCGCCAGCATCTTTAAAGCGGCTTTGTTGCGTTTTCTGCGTCCAATCCCCTTAAAGATCATTGGCAGGGCAACATTTTCGAGTGCGGTCATGGTGGGCAGCAGGTTATAGGACTGGAATACAAAGCCCAGGAAATGCTGCCGGAAGATCGCAAGCTGGTTTTCGTTCAGCTTGGAAATGTTGGTCTTTCCGATATAGACCGCACCCCGCGTGGGTTTTTCCAGTCCGGCGAGCTGGTTGAGCAGGGTAGATTTGCCGGAGCCGGAGGTCCCGACAATGCAGACAATCTGCCCCTGTAAAATTTCCAGATTGATGTTTCCGAGCGCCACGACCTTCTCGTCCCCCACCTGGTAGACCTTCCGCAGGCCGCGCACGCTGATGATCGGTTTTTGCTCCAACCGTCAGCCCCCTTTCCCGGGTTCTCTCTGTAAGTCGAACGAACTCCAGCACGCTTGGCGCGGATTTCGAAACCAAAAGACGCACTTTGCCTATACGAGCAAAAGCCCTGTAAGATTAGTGTCGAAAAATGCCCTGTTTACTGCCTGCATCCACCGGGAATTTTTGTTGCAGACAACTCCACAGATATGATACAATGTATAAACCGAAAAATGTTTTGAAAAGGGACAAAATTCGAATCTTTTTTCAATATCCACGCGATTGTCCAGCCATTGGGAATGATGATACAAAATCTTGAGAATATGAGGATGGAACACAGATGCCGCAGAAAAACCAGATCGTAGAACTTATCATTTCGGACATGACCCACGAGGGAAGTGGGATCGGCCATCTGGATGGAATGGCAGTATTTGTACCGGGGTCGGCTGTCGGGGACCGGCTGCGGGTTCGGCTGGTAAAAGTCAACAAAACGCACTGCTATGGACGGATCGAACAGGTGGCCACCCCCTCGTCCGACCGGATCAAGCCTGACTGCCCGGTCAGCCAAAGGTGCGGCGGATGCGTGTTTCGGCATATCTCTTATGCTGCGGAACTGCGGTATAAACAGGCATTCGTCCAGTCAAACCTGCAAAGGATTGGCGGGATTTCGATTGACCTGGAACCGATCGAGGCGTCCCCACTGGAGTCCGGCTACCGCAACAAAGCGCAATATCCGGTTCGGATGCAGAAGGGCAGGCTGGCTGCTGGTTTTTTTGCGCCGCGCACCCATGAGGTCGTCGACTGTCACCACTGTAAACTCCAGCCGGCTTTTTTCGGGGAACTTTTGGAAGCAGTGCTCGGTTATCTGACCGAATTTCGAGTTCCGGTCTACGACGAAACCACAGGAAAAGGGCTGTTCCGGCATCTGTATCTGCGCTACGGGCAGCGGACAGAGGAAGTGATGGTCTGTCTGGTTGTCAACGGCCGCGCCCTTCCGGAGGAACAGACTCTGGTGCAAATTCTGTTAAAGGTCTGTCCGCAGGTGGTATCAGTGGTGCTTAACACCAACGACCGCAACACCAACGTGATTCTTGGCCCGTATACCCGAACCCTTTACGGAAAACCACAGATCAGCGACCTGCTTTGCGGGGTGCGTTTTGACCTCTCTCCGCACGCTTTTTATCAGGTCAATGCTCTGGGCGCGGAGCGGCTTTACCAGATCGCTGCCGAATATGCCGGTCTGACCGGTCGGGAGACTGTACTGGATTTCTACTGCGGCGCCGGAACGATCGGGCTTTCGATGGCGCATCTCTGCCGGGAGGTGATCGGCGTTGAGATCGTCCCGCAGGCGGTAGAAAATGCCCGTGAAAATGCCCGGAAAAATGAAATCGATAATGCTCGCTTCTTTTGTGCGGACGCATCGGATGCCGCACTTCGTCTCAATCAGGAGGGGATCAGGCCGGATGTCGTACTGCTTGACCCCCCGCGTAAAGGATGTGCACAGGATGTCCTGCACACAGTCGCAGAGATGTGCCCGGAGCGGATTGTCTATATCTCCTGTAACAGCGCAACCCTCTCCCGGGATCTGGCACTCCTTGAAACACTCGGCTATCAGACCGTCAGAGGCCGTCCCGTGGATTTATTCCCACGCACCAACCATGTTGAGAGTGTCGTGCTGCTGTCGCGGGTGGAGAAATGAAATAGCGGAGAAGTGCGGAAAACAATAAGAACGGCAGCCAATCTTCGGAAAACTACATATTTACGGGCCGGGCCTTGATCGGATATAAGGGGGATATTTGCGAAAAATGTTATTTATCTGCGCGATGGGATTGCGGGCTTTCTTTACGAAAAGGATTGCTGCATCTTGTGCCAGGGCAACAGCATTTGAAATTATCCAAAAAGGATATCAAGAAGACGCTGTGGATTCAAGGCGGCG
>NZ_QZEG01000065.1:0-14741 GCF_009917605.1 Anaerotruncus sp. 1XD42-93
CGCCGTATCAAGCGATTTCGTCGCATTTTTACCCGCTATGACAAACTGGATATTATCTTTTTGGCTTTTGTCTTTTTTGCTCTCATTGTCGATGTGCTTATGTGAACACTACCTAACTTCAATGACCCCGCTGAGTCCATCCTCCGGCCCCTCTACGACCGGCTGGAACTGAAACTCTATGTCAAGTACATAGATGACCGTGATATACGGCTGGCGATGCTGGCTAAGAAGCAGACCGAGGACAAGGAGGCCCCTCTCACCGGGCCCACCATCACCCTGGAAGAACTCTGTGAAATGCAGAAGGAGGTTTCTTCCGTGCGTGTCCCGGCTGCGGTGAATGAGCTGATGGACGACATCCTCATCGAGCTGCGCCGCCAGGGAGTCCATGTCTCCGA
Organism: Anaerotruncus sp. 1XD42-93; assembly: GCF_009917605.1. Classification (NCBI taxonomy): domain Bacteria; kingdom Bacillati; phylum Bacillota; class Clostridia; order Eubacteriales; family Oscillospiraceae; genus Anaerotruncus; species Anaerotruncus sp. 1XD42-93. The sequence goes on from NZ_QZEG01000065.1 coordinate 396, forward strand.
CCGGAAATACTTCGGCTATTACCCCATCGTCCAGGCCCACGCCTGGCTCTGCGGCAGGGATGAGGCGCAGGGGATTGACCTCACCATCCTACGCAACTACCTATGGACCAGCCCGGACGAGCTGCCCAAGATCAGCCAGGTGCTGACCCGTCTCTGTGAAAATCCCCTGGGCGGGAAGATCTCTGAAATCCGCAAGGCGGTAGTAGATGTGATGACCCGGTTTGACCAAAACCCGGACGGGAATGTGGTGCGGGCGCTCCAGCGGTTCCGCACCGAGGCGGTGGAGCTTTACCGTAAGATCACCACTCTGCGGGCTTACGCCCAGAACGACACCGAAACCGCCCAGGTGGACGGGCTGCTGGAGGAACTGGAAAAGGCCAGCCAGAAGGCCCACGCCGCCACCAACCTCACCTACATCCCGCTGAACGAGCTGGAGGCCCTGATGGGCTCTGGCAGCCAGAATTAAGAGAAAGGACATTTCTATGAAACACAAGCTGCTTTCGGTACTCATCGGCATCACTCTGGTTATCCTGCTGCTCTGCCTGCTGCGCTCCAGGGTGGCGCAGGCCATCCTCGGCCTGTGGCTGCTGGGCGGACTGGCCGTTTTCCTTGGCAAGCTGGCGGAGAATTTCCTTGCGGGCTTCCGCAAAGGGCTGGGAAGGTGGTCTGCAAATGGGCAGAAATGATCTTCCACAGGAGCTTCGGGACAAGCTGGACTTGGACTACGCTACCTTTCGCCAGCGGCTCTCCGGGCTGACGCCACAGGCGTTTCTTGCCAGGTCAGAAGAGATCGCTGTCTGTGAGACCCTCTACCGCCGGCTTTCCGGCGTCGGGGATTGGAATGAGGAGCATCTGCTGTATCTGAACCAGTTTCCCCATCCTCTTTTGACCCTTTGCCGTTGGTTTCGGTACGAACGGCGGGATTGGGGAGAAACGCTCCAGCACATCCTTTGGAACATCTACGACAAGCAGGGCAGGGAAAATCCCGCCCTAAAAGAACAGGAGGAAACATAAATGGCAAACGCAGTCGTTATCACCGGCAGGCTCACCAAAGACCCGGAGCTGCGCCAGACCCCGGCGGGGGTATTCCATGTGGCCGTCCGCATTGCCTGTGACCGGTACGCCGGCAAAGGCAAGGAAAAAAAAGGCCGACTTCTTTAATGTGGAGGCGTGGCGCTCCACCGCGGAGTTCATCGCCAACAACTTCCGAAAGGGGAAACTCATCGAGGTCACCGGCAGCTTACAGGCCGCCCCCTGGACGGACAAAAACGGCAGCAAGCACGAGGGGGTGCGTATCTTGGCGGAACGGGTAAACTTTGCCCCCACCGAGGCGGCCCCCGCAGAAGGGGCGGCGGAAAGGCCCTCTTACCCGTCCCAGCCTCCGGCTATGGCACAGGCCCCAGCTGCGGCTCCCGCAAATACACCGGCCGCCGCCGACCTCAGCGCCGCCTTTGCGGGCTTTGACGGCCTGGTATCCAGTTTTTCCTCCACCTTCGAGGAGGTAGGAGAGACCGGAGACCTGCCATTCTGACACAATTTGATGTGGCGTTACCACGGGGAGGGCTTCGGCTCTCCCCATTTTGGACGCCGGAAAGGATAACTTATGAGAGACGCTTTTATTGATTTTGGCAGGCTGATGAAATCGGCATTCTTCCGCGACCGCCTGAAAACGGTGTTTGGGAAAGACAATCAGACCCTCTACGCCAGAAGGATCGAGGACGAAATTTACCGGGAAGTCCGAGAGGATAGGGACGACAAACTGAGCGAGTTGGAAAAGCAGGCCTAGGAGAAGCTGCCCGGCATTTCCGACCTTTCCCGCGATGTGTTCCAAAGCCTGTTCAGCATGAATGTAAAGGAAAAGCCGGAGAAACAGCTTTCCCCCATGGCAAAGAAATTCCACCGCCCTATCCTGCGGCAGTTGATGCAGTCCCCTGTCTATCCGGCTCTGCGGGCCGTCTGCGAGGGAAACGAGCTGCCCGCCTATGACGCGGCGGAGGAGTTCATGCGCCAGGTCTGCGAAAATCTGGACCGGCTGATGGATGCCGCCAATGGGCCGAAACAGAGTCTTTCGGTGCTGGAAAAAGAGACTGCCAAACAGGAGGAACGGCTGGAACAGCTGCATGAGCTTTTGAACCGCCATGACCCCTCCCAACCAGACCCCAGGCTGGAGAAGAAAATCCTCCGGCTGGCAAACCGGGCCGAAAGCAAGGTGCGGCAGCTGGACGCTCTGGAGAAGATGGTGGAGGATAACCTTCTCCATCACCAGGAGCAGGTAGAGGCTGTGCTGTCCGCCGCTGGTCAGGCGGCCATGGAGAAGGCAGACGAAACGGCCCAGATTCTTTTGTCCCGGGGGACTGACCCCGGAAATATGCGGCCGGATACCCTCAACGGGCAGCTGCTCCAAAAGGTCCGGCAGAACGAGCAGTTGGTGAAGATTTCCCAATATCTGGGCCGCCTGCGGGAGATGATGCGGGTCAAGCGCAAAAACGCCACCGTCTACGGCAGGGGCGAGAAATACGGTCTGGAGCTGGGCAACCGGCTGCGGAGCGTGCTTTCCTCCGAGTTCGGGCCGCTGGCTGCCCCGGAGACCATTCCCATCTTTCTGAGGAAATACCAGCGCGGGGCTTTGCTCCAGCATCAGAGAAGGGAAAAGGTCTGCAAGGGGCAGGGGGATAAGATCGTCTGTCTGGATGAATCTGGCTCCACCATGCAGAATGGCGGGGACAACGCCGCCTGGGGCAAGGCTGTGGCCTATGCCTTGCTGGATGTCACCGGATTCCATCGGCGGAATTTTGCCCTTATCCACTTCTCCGATGAAGATGATTTCAGGACAGATATTTTCCGCCCCGGCCAGTATGCACCGGAGGATGTGCTTTCCTCCGCCTCTACCTTCCTGAATGGCGGCACCGACTACGAGACCCCCTTGCGGGAGGCCTTCCGGCTCATGGAAACCGGGGAGTTCCGGCAGGCGGATGTGGTGTTCATCACCGATGGGGAGTGCAGGGTATCCGAGCCCTTTGTCCAGGAACTTCGGAAGAAAAAGGCGGCGATGGGTTTCACCATCACCGGCATCCTGATGGACCAGGCCACCCCTGGGATGAAGTTCACCCTGGCGCCCTTCTGCGATGAGATCTACCGGATCAGCGAGCTGGGCGGTCAGCAGGTGGCCGAACGGCTGCTTACCGGCAGGATTTAAGGGGGTATTGATGATATGACAGCAGAAGAATTGACCACGATTTTGTACCGGAAGATGAAAGCGGAGCAGGACACCTACCGGGACTGGCTTTTGGGCCTACTCCCGGAGGAAATCCTGGACCACGCCTATGAGTACAGCGTCCGGGAGGACATTCTCATGGCGCTGGAGGAACGGGATGTTACGGTGGAACAGGGCGGCGCCCTGTTGGATTCTCCCAGCCCTCTGGCGGATATTTACCGGGAGTGGCAGAAGTTGGAGACCCGCTACATGGAGGATGTGCGGGATACCATCGAGAGCCGCGCCAACCATCTTGTGTTTCAAGAGCAGGCAGGGGCAGACTAAGGAAGATTTGGCTGATAGCTAAAAGGCAGGGAAGAAGGAGCAAAACGCTCTTTCTTCCCTGCCTTTTTCTTATTCGCTCAGGCCGATGGCGATGCCGGATAGTTTAGCCTGTTTTTCTTTGGGAAGCTCCCGATACTTGAGGATCAGGTCAATTTCATCTTCTTTCAGAACATCTCCCAAAGTGATTTTGGGATTCATCTCGTCTGTCCTGCCAAGGAGGTAATCTATGGAAACCTGCAAGGCATTTGCCAAACGCACCAATGTTTGGTATTGCGGCTTGCTTTTTCCGGTTTCGTAAAAACTGATTTTCTCCTGGCCGCAGCCTGCAAGGCGGCCCAGCATGGCTTGGGAGAGTTTTCTCGTTTCGCGCACTTCTCTCAAGCGGTTTCGCAGGATCTCCATAAAATTCCTCCTTTGCAATGAAGTTTGTCTGTCTATAAAAGCCGACTCAAAACGCACTATACACAAAAGCAATCTCCCCCTCCAGAGAGAGAAGCCAGAAAAGGAGCAATCCCACCGCCGCCAGCAGATACCAGCCGTACCGGGCGGCGGCATGGGCAAATACCCACTCCTTACCCGCCGTAATAATATTCGATAAGCGCTTTATCAACCGCAAGCCACCCCTTCCATCCCAGGTGCATGGTGTCGCACATAAAATATTCCTCGTACTCGTGCCCGGTGAGATCCAATGTCTGAACACCGTATTCCGCCGCAATCCCCCGGACATTTTGGTAGTACTCCGCCCGGCGGTCCGCGCCAAAGCCGGTGTAGTCGCTCCATGGCCCGTGGAGCGGCACATGGATAAACAGCGGCTCGATTTCTTTTTCCCGGCAGACAGCGAAAAGTATCCGCAGGTCGTCGTACTCCTTGGATCGGGAATAGCTGAGGTCGGTGTCCCGGTCCCTCTGCCGCTCCAGCCGGGAGCCAATGTAGGTGGTGTAATAGTCGTCCAGCATCCAGAAGCTGTTGTTGCTACTCATAGCTTTGCCCTCGGTGATGGCGGCTTCTTCCTCGGAGGCCCAGTCGATGGCGGGCAGCTTTCCGGGGACAGAGAAATCCTCACCAGCTGCCAGAATATCCCGAACCGAAGCCTTGTCCTTTAATTCGTACAGCCAGCGTCTGGCGACATAATAGGGGGAAAGAATCGCATTTCCTATGCCGGAAAGAAGGGCCGGCTCTGCGGTATGCTCGGCCAAAGCGGCGATGGCCGGGTCCACCGGAGCGGCATCGGGCAAAGCCTTGTATTCCTCCATCAACTCTGCCACCCGCCGGGAAAGGTAGACCTTCACCTCGTCCGAGAGGGAGTCGTCTGCCAACAGCTCCAGGTACCCCTGGACAGAAAAGTTCGCCATAAACAGGTCCGGGGCGATGCCGCCCTCCACATAGGACTGGGGGGAGGTGATCAGCACCACCCTTTTCCCTCGAAGAGAATCCCCGGAGGCGGCAATTTGCAGGGCGTGGATCAGCGACTGGCAGGAGCCCCGTCCGATGAGGTCCACCTGAAAGCCTGCCCGTTTCCCGGCGAAGAAATTGGCCGGGTGGGTGGAAATTTCGGCGGTCCGCAGCTCACTGGAGCCGAAAAGGAGCAGCGTGTCCTCCTGGGCGGCGGACTGCTCCACCAGATAAGTCCCGGTGATCTTTTCAGTATGGTTCACATCTCCCACGCTGTCCCGCCAGGGGGGCATGGTGCCGGTGACAGCGGCCCCTGCCCCCAGAAAGGTCAGGGAAACCGCCAGGAGTAGCGCCAAGCTGGGAAGGAAAATCTGTTTTGCCGCCTGTCTCATGCCTGTTTCTCCCGAATCAGAGCGGCAATGGCCGCCGGGGTGGCGATGCGCTCCCGCGGGAGGGAGGCCATATCTAGGGATACCCCAAAGGCTTCTTCCAGCTCCATTACCAGCTGAATGGCGGCGAAGGAGTCCAGAAGCCCCTCCTCGAAAAGTTCCAACTCCGGTTGGATCTCCTCCGGTTCCACACCGCACAACTCCGCAAGAATTTCGGCTATCTTTTGTTCCATAAATTCATACTCCCATATCGTCAAAATAATCTTCCCGAAAAAATCAGCAGCCCGAAGGCAAACAGGTGGAAGGTCACAAGGACGCAGCACACCTGGCCGAAGCCCTTCCGCTTCCACTTTTTGAAGGGTTTCCAGTGGAGATCCAACGCTTCATTCAGACACAGAAGGGTGCTGTGGTAGGCCCCGTACAAAAGGTAATGGGGCGCAAGGCCATGCCAGACCCCCATGGTCATCATGGTGAGAAGATACCCCAGATAGGAGGCTGTCCGGGGATTTTGGAACCGCTTCCTCTTCAGTGAATCGGTTGCGAACCGGGTGTACACATAGTCCCGCAGCCAGGTGGAAAGGGAGATGTGCCACCGTGCCCAGAAGTCCTTCATATCCACGCTGAGAAAGGGCTGGCGAAAGTTTTCCGGCACCCGGATGCCTAAAAGATACCCCGTTCCCACAGCCATACTGCTGCTCCCGGCAAAATTGAAATAGAGGAAGAGAGTATAGCCGTACAGGTAGGAGAGGGTGGGCAGAAAGCCGCTGTCCGGGAGCGGGGCCAGCCAGTACTGCCAGATAAGCCCGCCCAAAACGATAGCCGAAAAGGCCCCGCCGGTGAGTTTCCAGACGCCCCGGCGCAGAAGGTCTATGTACTCCTCCGGGGTGATTTTCCGCTCCAGGTCGGAGAGGAACCGGCGGCACCGGTCGATAGGGCCGGAGGGCACCGAAGGGAAAAACAGCAGAAAGCTGCTCCACTGGAAAAAGGACAGGGTCTGAATGGTTTCATTGTGGAGGTTCAGCAGCACCTCCACCGCCCGAAAGGTCATATAGCTGATCCCCAGCAGCCTGAAGGCCGCAAAGGGCGACCATACCTCTCCCATCTTCACCAGAGCCAGAGGAAGCAGGGCCAGCGGCACCACCAGCCAAAGGGGCAGCTTCTTCTGCCAGCGGCGGTAAGCCAGAAACACCGCCCCTTCCCACAGGTAGAAGGCGATGAGGGCGGACAGCTGTCCCCCTTCCCCAAAGACAAGGGCCAGCATAAGGACGGAGAAAATCAGCCCATAGGTTTTCAGGGATTTTCCCAGCAGCCCCAGCACAACGGCAGGCAGGAGCAGCAGCGCCAGCAGGTAGAAAAACAGCAAGCCGGAATAGGGATTCATGGCGTTCCCTCCAATCGGGCGGTCAGAGCCTTTTTGTCAATCTTGCCATTGACATTGAGGGGGAAGGCGTCCACCGCAAAAAACTTCCGGGGAATCATGTAGGCGGGTAAAAACTCCGCCGCCTGCCGTTTGAGGGCAATGGAGCGCTTTAAGGGGGTGAGGCCGTCCGGTTCTTCCAGCAGCAGGAAGGCCGCCAGATATTGGGCCTTCCCCTCTCCGTCCCGGACGGGAAGCACCGCCGCTCGCCGGACGCCGGGCAGCTTTTGCAGGTTTTCCTCCACATCCTCGATTTCGATGCGGTAGCCGTTGAGTTTCAGCTGGTTATCCGCTCGGCCGCAGTAGTAATAGAGACCATCGGTCTGATAGCATAGATCGCCGGTGCGGTAGCCCTGCAGGGCGGTTTCATGGTCGGTGAAGAAGGACTTCTCGGTGAGGTCGGGCCGGCCGAAGTAACCGGGGCCCACGGTGGGACCGAGAATTTGTAGTTCTCCGGTCTCATCCTCCCCGGTGATAACCTGTCCGTCCCGTTCCAGCCGCAGCGTTACCCCGTCGATGGGCCTGCCAATGGGGATGGAGCGGCTGTCCTTTCGCATTTCCTCGGTGATCTCGGCGGCAGTCACCAAAACGGTGGCCTCGGTGGGGCCGTAGGTGTTGAGAATACGGGCCGACGGGAACCGCTGGGCCAAGGTGTCGCAGAGGGTATGGGTCAGTACCTCCCCGCAGAAAAGGAACTGCCCCAGGCAGGGCAGAAGCGCCTGGGAGAAGCGTTCCGACTGGACACACAACTCGGCAAAGGAGGGGGTGGAGACCCACAATGTCAGCCCTGACTTTTCCAGGGCGGCAAAGCATTCCTGCAAATTTGCGGCCATAGCGTGGTCTATGGTAAAAAGGGTCATCCCCCGGCTGATCCCGGCATAGACCGCACAGCCGGAAACATCGAAGGAATAGGAAACCTGGTGGAGAATAACGCCGCCCTCCTGGGGATAAAAGGGCAGCAGCCCCCGGCAGAAAGCGTCCAGATTCCCGGCGGCGACAGGCACCCCCTTGGGCCGTCCGGTGCTGCCGGAGGTGAAAAGGATATAGGCGGTGTCAGCCTCCCTGACCCAGCTTTCCGGGGAAACCGTCCCCGGCCTTTTGAGAATTTTGGAAAGGGCGGCGGGGATAAGTACCTGTGCATCGTTCCCCCAATTATTGCCGGTGAAGTCCACGATCACCTTTGGCTTTACATCCGCTATGATCTGAGCGGCCCGTTCCTCCGGTACAACGCTGTCGATGGGGACATAGGCCCGCCCGGATTTCAGCGCGCCGAAGATACAGGGGAGAAAATCTGTTTCCTTGTCTCCGCAGAGCATCACCGGGGAGCGGTCCTCCCCGAAGGTATCCAGCAGCCAGGCGGCAAAAGCGTCGGAACGGACATCCAATTCTCGGTAGGAGAGTTGTTTGTCCCGGTTGACCAGGGCCATCCGGCTGGTTCTGGCGTAGTTTTTCAGCTGTTCCAGTACGGTCATAGCTGCCCTCCTTTACACGGGGTCTACGGTGAGGAAAACGGCAGTGACCGTATCCCCCTCCAATTCAAAGCAGAGAGCGGGAGAACCGACTTCCTCCGAGGCCCGGTAGATGAGCAGGTAGTCGTCCTGCTCCATGGGGTCGCCATAGGCGGCCAACACATCGGCCTTGGAGGAACCGGCCTTGATCCCCTTGGAGGTGACGGCATCCGGGCTGGCGGAATAGATCTCCGCCAGCAGGTCCCCCGCCGCCAGAGGATTGGTGTAGAAGGTGGCGGCCTCGTAGGTATAGGTTTTGTCCAGGCCGTCGTAATCGCAGGATTTTCCCTCGGCGTACTGGTAGCCGTCCCCCAGGGCTTCGATCACCGTTTCGATGTTGTCTCTGGTGTGGTATTCCTTTCCGGCAACGGTGAGGGTCAGGTCGCTTTCGGAAAATCCGGCGGCCGGTTGGTCCCCGCAGCCTGAAAGGGCCAGCAGCACACAAATTATGGTCAAGATAAGCAGTTTTTTCATAGGTTCTCCTTTCGGGGTCAATCTGCCGGGCCGTAGCCCTCTAAACCAAAGACGGGCGGAATCACATCCAGCTCCATCTCCGGCAGAGGGCCGTTTTCCTGTTCATATGCGGCGATCTCGCCCTCTATCTGCGCCTGTAACGCGGCGGCATCCGGCGGCGGGACCTCCCGCATGGCGCGGGACTGGGGCGGGGCAGGATAGTCCTGGGGACAGGTTTTTGTAAGGTAATACTCTGCAATCTCGGCTTCCTGCGCCGGGCTCAGAAGCCGGCGGTCGATCAGCCGCTGCCCCCACACATGGGTGAGAGAGAAGGTGCTGTCGCCATGAAGGAAATACCGGTAACGCACCGTCCGTCCTCTGGAAATATAGTCCTCCAGATGGCTGTCCAGATGGTACCAGGTCCCCTCTATCCTTACCACCGTCCAGGCATGGTCGGCCAGTTCGCCCTCCACGGTGTAGAGAAGGCCGGGAACATACTCCGCCTCCAGCCCCATTTCCCGCAGAAGCAGGGTGAGGGCGGCGGCGTAATCCTCACACATACCAACGCCAAAATACAAAGGGCTTAAAGCTCTCTGCTCCAAATAGGGGATCGGTTCGGCCCTGTCCTCGTGGATACGCCACAGCTCCTGCCCGATTCCTTCCCCTCTGGTCATATGGTCAAGCACATAATCAAAAGCGGCTTTGGTCCGGTCGTATTCGCTCATGTCCGGCGCCGATATTTCCAACGCGATCTCCTGCAGCCGCGTTTTGATAAAGGGGTGTATCCCTTCTGAAACCGAAGGCGTCTCCGGCAGTTCTTCTTTTTGAGGCGGGGAGAGCGATTTGCTGCTGAAAAACGCGGAGGTCTGCGGGATAAAATGGCCGTCATAGGCAGAGGCGCCTTCAGGCGCGGGAGAATGCTCCTCCTCCCTCTTGGTGTTGGCAGAGCAGCCTGAAAGCAGTAAAAAAGAAAGCAGAAAGAAAAAGAATTTCATTGTCGGTCACATCCTGTTATCCATGGCAGGCGGGTAAAATATAGCTGATAAAATAGTTGCGGGAGGCATAGCTGTTTTGTGGGCCGGGGCTGGCGATCACGGTGACAAGTTCCAGCTCCGGGACAACGAAAATATATTGTCCCCACGCGCCAAAGGCGTAGAATGTATCGCAGCCGTCAAAGGAGCGTATCCACCATTGGTAGCCATATGCGCCGGTGCTGTCCCCCGCGCCGTTGTTTTTTGCGGCGGTGGATTCGGATACCCAGTCTGCCGGAACCAGCTGCTGCCCGTTCCAGACGCCGCCCTCTAAAAAGAGCTGGCCGAATTTTGCCGCGTCTCTGGCGGACATGACCACCCCGTTTCCGCCGTCGGCGATCCCCTGGAGATCGGTCCCCCAAATCACGCTGTCCATCCCCATAGGGACAAACAGCTTCTCTTTGGCGTAATCAAACAGGTTTTTGCCGGTCGCCTGTTCTAAAGCGGCAGCCAGCAGATGGGTGTTGCCGGTACTGTAGTTAAAAGCACTTCCGGGCTCGGAAACCAGGCTGCGGCCCAGGATGTAGTCCACCCAGTTTTCTGCCGAACGAAATTCCCCCCAGTTGCTGTAACTGCCGCCCCATTCATACCATTCCAGGCCGGAGGTCTGGGTCAAAAGATGGCGCAGGGTCAGAGCGTGCTTTCCGGCATCTTCCTGTTCCAGTACCTGGGGGAGATAATCGGAGAGCAGGTCATCCACGCTGCCGATGGCCCCCTCATCCAAAGCGATGCCAAACAATGCGCTGGTGACAGACTTTGAGGCGGAATGGAAGGGAAAAACACTGGTTTCATCCTGCCCTTCCTGGTAGTATTCGTCTACGATCACGCCATCTTTTACCGTCAATACCGCATAGACCGGCGCATCCTTCAAGGCGGTGCGCATCTGCTCCAGCAAAACAGGATCCATGCCGTGGTTTTCCGGGAGATCCTGCTCCCAATCGTTTACCGGTTCGGGTTCGGGCTCCGGGCTTGGTTCCGGCGTTGCCTCTGGGGGCGGCTCCGGTTCGCTGGACGCCGCACTGCTTGGAAGGGGATGTGAAGAGACACCGTCTGCCGAACGCACAGAGGAATTTTCCTCCGCCGGAGCACAGGCGGCCAGCAGGCAGGTGAGCGCCAGAAGTAGAGCAAAAATCCTTTTCATTTCCACATGATCCATTCCTTTATCCTTCATCTGCCGGGCCATAGCCTTCCAGGCCAAAGACCGGCGGAACAGTATTCAAATTCATTTCCGGCAAGGGGCCGTTTTCGGCCTCCCAGGCGGCAATTTCCGCCTCCGCCTCTTTTTGCAGGGCCTCCAGATCCGGCGCGGGCGTTTCCTCTATACTCAGCCGCTCCGGCGTGGGATAGTCCCCCGGCGCGGCGGGGAAAAGGAAATTTCCCTCAATCTCCCGGTTTTGCTCTTCGGTCAACAGACGGGAATCTATGAGGTTCTGCCCCCACCGGTGGGAACCGGCAAGGGTGGCGTCCCCCCGAAGGAAGTATTTGTACCGCACCGACCCGCGGCGGGAGATGTTGTCCTCCAGCTGGCTGTCCAGGTGGTACCATACCCCATCGATGCGTACCATCGTCCAGGCGTGGTCCACCAAATGCCCTTCCGCCGAATAGGTGAGGCCGGGAACATACCTGGCTTCCAGTCCCATCTCCCGGAGCAGCAGGGTGAGGGCGGCGGCGTAATCCTCGCACATCCCCACCCCGAAGCGCAGGGGGCTAAGGGCCCGCTGCTCCACAAAGGAGACAGGGGTATCCCCGCCGCCGTGGACCCGCCACAGCTCCGAGCCGATGGGCTCCCCCATGGACACATGGGTGATCATGTAGTCGAAGGCGGCTTTGGTCCTTTCGTATTCGCTCATCTGCGAGGAAGCCAGCTCCCCGGCGATGGAAGCGGCCAGCTGGCGCAGGTAGGGATGCAGCTGGTTTTCGCTGGTGCTTTCTTCATCCAATGAGATCAGCCGGTAGCTGCGGCTCCCCAGGCCGATTGCCTCCCCGTACTCCAGGGAGTGCAGCCCGCCGCCGCTTTCGATCCGGCTGCCAAGGGTCCCACCGTCCGGGGCCGCAAGGACCAGGTCCACGCTGGCCTGCTCCAGGGCTACCGGGTTGGTGGAGGCCAGAATACCGATGTCGTGCATATCCGGCTGGGCCGGGTTGCTGCGGCAGTCGCAGTCCACCGAGAGATGGTTCAGCACATGGATGTAGACAATGTTCTCCCCGTTTCCAAAGTAGTCCGAGACGGACTTGGCGGCTTCGACGGTGGATTCCAGAAAGGCTGTTGTGTCCCCGCCCCGCCAGGTGGTGTCATCCGCCCCCGCCGTATGGATGCGGCACTTGCCGGGGACGGAGGCAAGGCCAATGGAGGCGTTGCGGATCACGCCGCTGAACCCGCCGGTGGACTGGCCCTTGAAGTGGGAAAGCACCACGCAGAAATCGTAGTCTGCCAGCCCCGCCCCCACCAGGTTTTCGGTAAGGTGTTTTCCGCCCTCCACCGGCAGCGCCATCGCCCCGCCGGCGTCTAATATCTCCACCGGGGCGATGTCCGCAAAGCCGTGGTCTGCCGCGATCTGCAAATGCAGGGCGGTGTTGGCGCGGGGAGAGCCGCCGCTGACAGTGTTGGTTTCCACCAGCGTCCCACCCAGCGACTGCACCAGGCCGCCGATGAGCTGCGGGTCCAGGTAGAAGTTTCCTCCCGGTTCTCCAAAATGGACCTTGACCGCCACTTTACCGGAAGGGACACGCCCCAGGGCTTGGAACGCCTTTTCCAGCCCTTGGGGTGTGATCTCGGTGGTCATGTAAACGACGTGGTCGTCAGGCCCCTCTGATTCTTCCGGCGCATCGCTACCAGCATCGGGAGGCGCGCTTTCGCTTTCCGGCAAAGCGGAAGAGACCGTTTGTGAGGAAGGAGGCTCCGATGGTTCGGAGGAAACAGGAGATGCTTTGCCGTTGTCACAGGCGGCAAAGGAAAGCAGTATCACGACTGCTGCCAGAGCGGCAAGAAGCCGTTTCACCGGCGTCATTTTTGTCCTCCCTTCCGAGGCTGGGAAAGTTTCCGAAGCAGCAGTCCCAAATAATGCCCCGTCCAAATGAACAGGCCCATAATAGCCAAATAATCCAGGAAGAAAAGGACCAGCGGTTCTTCAAAGTCGAAGAAGGCAAACTGGATCTGCCCCAGAAGGTAGGCCCCCACCTCCCGGCGGAGGAAGGCGGTAACGCCAAAGAGCACCACCACGGCTCCCGCCACCGGGAGAAGGACAGCTTTTCCCTGGAAAGCCTTTCCCAGCAGGGCCAGCGCCATCGACCAGTGGAACCCCAGATGCAGGCTCATCAGAACAAGGTTCCAATAAGCCCCCAGCATATGGAGGCTGCGGGCCCAGTAGGCCCCTCCCTGGATGGGCAGGAAGGTGAACAGATGCCGGGAAAGCATTACGCCGCTTACTCCCTGGACCACCATCAAAAGGAAGATAGCCGCTGCCAACGCCGTCTGGAACACGCGGTAGGGGCTGTACCGCCCCCGGAACAGATTTTTATGCCAGCTCCGGTTCAGAAGATGGTGGGCCACAAACAGCAGCAGCATCGCAGTACCGGTAATCTCATGGGTGGTCTGGCCGATCAGCTCATAGGCCATAAGCATCAGAAGGGCCAGGGTCATCAGGGCGTCTACCGTTATTTTCAGGGTTTGTTTCCTGCTCATCGGGAGCCTCCTTTCCCTTATCGGATAAAGTTGGTAAAGGTGATCTGCTCCTGCCGGGGAAGGGGGACGCCGGCCTTCTCCCCGGCCTCCTTGCACCGGAGGAACCAGGCCATGTTCCGGGCCAAAAAGCGCATACACTGCATCCCCTCCAGGTCCTCCTTTACCTGGTCGGGGGCGGCACCGTGGACCATGTTCCAGTACCGGGAGGTGACGATGGGCATCTGCATGAGGCCGAAGTATTTGTTCATCTGGTCCCAGGTGGCGGTGGTCCCGGCCCGGCGGGCGGACATAATGGCCGCCGCAGGCTTCAGGTAAAAATTACTGCGTCCGCTGCAAAAATCGGCATAAAACACCCGGTCCAAAAAGGAGGTGATGGCCCCGGTGGCCCCCGCCCAGTGGACCGGGGTACCGAAGACAAAGCCGTCGTAATCCGCCGCCAGGTCTAAAAACTCGTTGACCTTGTCGTCGATGACACAGGCCTTTCGGGTGGCGCAAACCTTGCAGCCCAGACAGCCGGAGATGGGCTTATTGCCGATCCAAAAGATGTCGCTTTCGACTCCTTCTTCCTGAAGGGTCTCGGCGATCTGGGTAAGGGCGGTAAAGGTGCAGCCGCTTTTGTGGGGGCTTCCGTTGACCAGTAATACTTTCATTTTGGACACACTCCTTTTTATTCTGTAGGCAGCTCTGCGTATTCCTCGTCAGAGATGCGGTCGAACCATTCCAATCCGGTTTTTTCCGGATTGGTGTTGATGGCGATGTGGGCGAAGGTGGTCCCTGCGCTGCCGCCGTGCCAGTGCTTCACGCCAGGAGGACAGAGGGCCACATCTCCCGGATGAAGCACCTCCACCGGCTGTCCCTCGATCTGTGTCAACGCCAATTTGAAATTGTAAGAAAACGCCGAAGAAATTTTGTAGTTTTTCGGCGGGGGGTAACAAA
>NZ_QZEG01000066.1:0-13961 GCF_009917605.1 Anaerotruncus sp. 1XD42-93
TACGACTCCCGTCCTTTTTCTTCCATATCTCTATTTTACCACGTTCTTTTCTCCTTGTGAATACAGGTTCTCAAAGCCTACATACAAGGCTTCTCTGCCAATATTCAGGACATTATCCGCAGCCTCGACTTCGACAAGCAGATTGACAAGATGGATAAGAACAATCGCTTGCTCAGCGTGGTCAAGGCGTTCTCAGAGCTCGACCTCGACCCGCGCACCATCGACAACGTGAAGATGGGATACATCTTCGAGGAGCTCATTCGGAAGTTCTCTGAAAATGCCGAAGCTGGCGACCATTACACAGGCCGCGACATCATCAAACTCATGGTGAATATCCTTCTGGCCGAAGGCTGCGACGACATCTTTGATGACGGAAAGGTTATCACCGTACTCGACCAAGCCTGTGGAACGGGTGGTATGCTGTCCACTTCCTATAATTTCATCAAGCGGTACAATCCCACTGCCGACGTGCGGCTTTTCGGGCAGGAAATCAATCCGGAGTCCTACGCCATCTGCCTCGCGGAGATGATGATTAAGGGCCAGAACGCGGAGAACATCTGCTTCCAGGACACCATGCTGGCCGACCGCTTTAAGGGCACCAAGATGCGCTTCGTGATTATGAATCCGCCGTTCGGCACGGCTTGGGGCGGCAAGGATGCACCCGAAGGCGTGGAGGCTGCCGTCAATGCGGAACATAAAAAAGTGGAGAGCCGTTGGAAAGCCGGTTTGCCCAGCTCCGGTGATATGCAGATGCTGTTCCTCCAATCCGCGATTGATAAAATGGACGACAATTTCGGTCGAGCTGCAATCATCGAGAATGGCAGTCCGATGGTAAATGGAGGCACGGCTTCTGGCGAGAGTCAGATTCGGCGGTGGATGTTGGAGAACGACCTGATTGAAGCTATCATTGCACTGCCGATTGACCTGTTTTATAACACCGGCATTGCCACCTACATCTGGGTATTCTCAAAGAACAAACGCCCGGAGCGTAAAGGCAAGGTACAGCTGATTGATGCGTCTTCCTTCTTCCATAAGCTGCGCAAGGCGCTGGGGGACAAGAAAAACGAAATCAGCCCGGAAGACCGCTCTGCCATCACCAAGCTGTATGCGGATTTTGAGCCGGGTGAGTTTTGCAAAATCTATCGGAACGAGGAATTCCTGTACCGGGAGTACGTTGTGATGCAGCCGCTCCAGCGGAGTTATGCCATCACGCCGGAGCGCATTGAGGCCATGCTCGCTAAGGGTTCCTTGGCTGGCCTCTATGACGCCGCTAAGGTGGATGAACTTGAAAATGCGGAAGAACTGACAGGCAAGGACATGAATAAACTGGAGGCGTTCCAGAACAACAAGCCGGTTTTTGATGCGATTATCGCAGCATTGCAGGCAGCGGTGAGCGACACAGTCTATTATTCTCCTGCTGAGTTTATGCCGGTGCTGGCACAATCACTTGGAAGCGGTATGCCCATCCCCGCCGGGGAGGAACCGAGGCCGCTGGTGGATAAGAAGCTCATGGAGAAAATCGCGGACGGACTCTCAGTCATGGATAAGAAGGCTGAGATTCAACATGACCGAAAGGGTAATGTCCTTTATGACAAGGAGACCAAAGATACAGAGATTGTGCCTTTCGAAGAGAGCATTGACGCATACATGGCCCGTGAGGTGCTTCCTCATGTCCCAGATGCAAAAGCATTTTTTGAGGAGAACCTTGGGGCAAAGAAGCCTGTCATCAAGACTGGTGCTGAAATCCCCTTTACGCGACACTTCTATAAGTACCAGCAGCCCGCTCCCAGTGAAGAGCTGGAAACTAAGTTCATGGAGCTGGAGCTCTCCGTTTCTGAACGGGTGTCCAAGCTGTTCGAGTAAGGCGGTGATATCATGCGCGAAATGAAATACAGCGGAATGGATAGCATTGGTGATATTCCTGTTGATTGGAAGGTGCAGCGCCTGAGAACGATTCTGAAATTATGGAGCGAGAAAAACAGCGGAGAAAGAGAATTGCTTTCTGTTTTTTTGGATAGAGGTGTAATATCCTACAATGATTCGTCTGGAATGCAGGTTCATAAGCCCAGCGCTGACTTGTCGAATTATCAAAATGTTCATGTTGGTGATTTTGTCCTCAACAATCAGCAAGCATGGCGGGGGTCTGTGGGAGTATCACAATATGACGGTATCATCAGCCCTGCTTACTTTGTTTACGAATTGACTGGCGAATGTGATAACACTTATATGAACTTCCTCTTGCGAGACGGAAGCATGGTACAACAATATGAAACTTCCTCTCGTGGTGTAGGAACTATCCAAAGAAACCTATATGCACTGTGGTTTTTGAATAGCTTGGTCATTCTGCCGCCAATTCAAGAACAAATCCGCATAGGTCAATTCCTTTCTCGCAAGTGCGCAGCAATTGATGCAATCGCTGCCGACATTCAATCCCAAATCGAAACACTGGAACAGTGCAAGCGCTCCGGCATTACCGAAACCGTGACAAATGGTTTGAATCCGGACGCTGAGATGAAGGACAGCGAAATTCAGTGGATTGGAATGATGCCATCTCATTGGGATTGCATCCGTGGGAAGTATATCCTGAAGTATGTGCAAAAGCCTGTCCGGGAAGATGATGGAGTGATTACCTGCTTCCGTGATGGCGAGGTCACGCTCCGTAGCAATCGCCGCGAGGATGGTTTCACGATGGCAGATAAGGAAATCGGCTATCAGGGTATCGACATTGGAGATTTGGTCGTTCATGGTATGGATGGCTTCGCCGGTGCCATTGGAATCTCCGATTCCCGTGGAAAGGCATCTCCGGTGCTGAATGTTCTGGAGACAGACCAGAACAAGCGATATATTATGTACTTCCTCCGGAGCATGGCTTACAGCGACGTCTTCCTGGCGCTGGCTACCGGCATCCGCGTCCGTTCCTGTGACCTGCGGTGGAACAAGCTCTCGGAGCTGTTCTATCCGATTCCTCCGCTGGAGGAGCAGGAGGCAATCGTGGCCCACATCGATGACGTGATTGAAAAGACAAACGCGGTCATCGCCGATAAAAAGGCCCAGCTTGAAACGCTGGATGAGTATAAGAAGTCGCTCATCTTCGAGTATGTCAACGGCAAAAAGGAGGTGCCCATCTCATGAAGGTAGAATTTATAGAATCTGAGTTCTGGGGTGCAGCCTTGTTTGTCGCTGAAGCTGATTTCAAATTAGCGAAGACAAAGGATTCTGAATTTGACAGCTTGGCTCATGCAACAACAGCTTTTGCAAATCTGTTTGACGTAGATTTTACCATTGAGCGGGATGAGTACAATGCGGCCTTGGGTGCGCTTGAGAAAAACGGAGCGGTTATCTTTACAATTGCTTCATCTCAGCACCCGGAGCGCCGCTGGGTCGAGATTCAGGTATCGAACAACAATCAGCCAAAGCGGGTGCTCTATGCTGATGAAGACGGGTATCACCTGATTCACCATGGGCATTTCAATCCCAAAGCGGCTGCTGCCATGCGAAAGCGTCATGAGGAGGAACGGAAGAAATGACGAACATTCTCTCTGAAAAGGACTATCAGAAATTTCTGCTGGAGCGGCTGGAGCAGGACAATGGTTTTGTCATTCGCAAGGCCAGCAATTTTGACCGCCTGTTTGCCGTTGACCGGGAGATGCTCTTCCAGTTCCTGAATACCACGCAGCCGGACACAATGGAGTACCTGCGGAAAATCTATAAGGCCGACCTGGAGGACACCATCGTCAGCTTCATTAATACGGAGACCACCAAGGCCCGTGGCAGCCTCATCGAGGTGCTGAAGCATGGCATTGAAATCTCCAACCGAAAACTGGAGCTCATGTACACCAAGCCCGCGACCACCTTCAATCCAGATCTGACAAAGAAGTATAGCCAGAATATCTTCTCTGTGATGGAGGAGGTCTGGGCCAGCGACAAAGAGCGCATCGATGTGGTTATCTTCCTGAACGGTCTCGCCATCATCGCCTTTGAGCTCAAGTGCAACACCGCCGGTCAGTCATATCAGGATGCTATCTACCAGTTCCGCACCGAGCGGAGCCCGAAGACGCGCCTGTTCCTGTTCAAGGCCGGTACCCTCGTAAACTTTGCGATGGACTTGGAAGAGGTCTATATGACCACGCGGCTGGCCGGTGATGCGACCTTCTTCCTGCCTTTCAACATGGGCAATGGACACGGGGTCACTGCTGGAGCGGGCAATCCTGCCTTTGAGGACAAGTACAGCGTCTCCTATATGTGGGAGGACATCCTGACCAAAGATACCATCCTCGACCTCATCAGCCGCTTCATCTTCGTGGCGGTCAACGAGAAGGTCGATGAAGCTACCGGGAAAGTGAAGCGCAGCGAGAGTTTGATTTTCCCGCGTTACCACCAGCTTGACGCGCTTCGGAAGCTGCTGGCTGATGTCCGGGAAAACCGGACGGCGCAGAACTATCTGATACAGCACAGCGCAGGTTCCGGCAAGACGAACACCATCGCTTGGCTGGCACACCGCCTCACGAGCCTCCACGACGCGGACAACAAAATTATCTTTGATAACGTGGTCATCGTCACCGACCGTGTTGTCGTAGACCGGCAGCTTCAGAAGGCCATAATGGGCATGGAGCACAAGGCAGGGCTCATTCGCGTGATGGATGACAAGTGCAATTCCGCTGACCTTGCAATTGCTCTGAACGGTAACACAAAAATCATCGCCACCACCATTCAGAAGTTCCCCTTTATCGTGGACAGCGTGAAGGGCCTGAAGGAGAAGCGTTTCGCCGTCATCATCGACGAGGCCCATTCCTCCACTGCGGGCAAGGACATGGCCGCTGTCACGATGGCGCTAGGCTCCGGCGAGGAGGTCGAGGCTGATGTGGAAGATATGATTTCCAGCGAAATCAAGCAGAATGGCAAGCAGGCCAATGTCTCTATGTTCGCTTTCACCGCAACGCCGAAGCCAACCACCATCCAGCTTTTCGGACGCCTGAATCCCCACGGACAGCGGGAGGCTTTCCACGTCTACTCCATGAAGCAGGCCATCGAGGAAGGCTTCATTCTGGACGTTCTCCAGAACTACACGGAATACGCGACCTTCTTCCAAATCAACAAGGAAATCGAAGATGACCCGCGCTGCAAGACCAATGATGCCAAGCGGCAGATAGCCCGGTTTGTGGAGCTGCACGAGACGAACATTGCCCAGCGCGTAGAGGTTATCGTGGAGCATTTCCGGACAACGGTCATGCACGAGCTCGGCGGACAGGCCAAGGCAATGGTCATTACGCCGTCTCGCCAGAGCGCCGTGAAATACTGCAAGGCGTTCGAGGTTATCGTGGAGCATTTCCGGACAACGGTCATGCACGAGCTCGGCGGACAGGCCAAGGCAATGGTCATTACGCCGTCTCGCCAGAGCGCCGTGAAATACTGCAAGGCGTTCGAGGAGTATGTAGCCAAGAAGGGATACGAGGGCATCCACGCGCTGGTGGCGTTCTCCGGCAAGGTCAAGCTGCCAGACGATGAGACAGAATATACCGAAGCTGGGCTGAACGGCTTCCCGGAAGACCGGCTGCCGAAGGAATTTGACACCGATGCCTATCAGGTGCTGCTGGTGGCAAACAAATACCAGACTGGTTTCGACCAGCCCAAACTCTGCGCCATGTATGTGCTGAAGAAGCTCAAAGGCGTGAACGCTGTCCAGACCCTCTCACGGCTCAACCGCATCTGTGCCCCGTATGACAAGAAAACTTTTGTGCTGGATTTCGTAAACACCTATGAGGAAATTAAGAGCGCTTTTGCACCGTACTACACCACCACACTGCTGGCCAATTCCGTGACGCCGAGCGCCGTTTACGATTTGGAGGCCCGGATTGACGCCTATGCGATTCTTGACCCGGCAGACATTGAAGCGGCAAACGGTATCCTGTACACCGAGAAGGTCACAGGCAAGCAGAAGCAGCGGTTGACGTTCTTCCTTCAGAAAAGCAAGAAGCTGCTGGAGCACTACGAGTACAACGACCAGCGCGAGTGCGTTTCCGTGATGCGGAGCTTCGTGCGCTTCTATGAATTCCTGCTCCAGGTCTCCAGTTTCGAGGACACCGACCTGCATAAGAAATACAACTTCATCGCTTATCTGCTGTCGTACATCAATATCAAGCATCCAGGTGGTGGCTTCAATCTGGACGGCAAAATCAAAGCCTCCAACTTTGTACAGAAAAAGATCGAGGAACACACCACGCCGAATCTCGTGGCGAGCCCTGTGATGAAGCTCCCGACCGCCGAGCACTTCGGTCTGACCGAGGATAAGGAAAAGCGGCTGTCGGAAATCATAGACGAAATCAACAGCCGCACCGGAAAATCCTATGATAACGATGTTGTGGTCAAGGCGATGCTTCAGATTCGGGACATCCTCATGAAGTCCGAAAAGCTGAAGACCAGCGCCAAGAACAACACCCAGCAGGACTTCGAGTTCTCTTATTTCGATGATATCGACGACGCACTGATTGAAGGGCTCTCCCAGAATCAAGATTTCTTCTCCCTGCTGCTGTCCAACGACGAGATGAAGCGTCAGGTGTTGGGCATCTTTGCGGACGAGATTTACAAGAGCCTGCGCAGCGCAGATTAATGGAGGTACCGGGATGGAACTGTATTTGAAAAAGCCTAGTTCCGGTGTTTCCGCTGTCGGCGAGTATGATTTCGAGGCTGGCACCATGACGGTGAAAAAGGGCTCGACGGTTTCGGAGAATGTTCACTCTGATGGGAAGTTCCGCAGTGCGAAGTCTGTAGCCCGTTACCGGGAGATACACTGTGAGGGCGCGACCGTCAAGGAGGATGTGGTTTTCAAGAGTGCATCCACAGCGGCAAACTTCATCACAGGCCGGAGCACCAACGGTCTCATTGCGTGGAAGGACGCCGAAGGCCGCACGTTAAAAGAGCTCATGAGCGAGTGAATGATACGGGGAGGAAGAGCATGTTTGATGAATTCAGATTGAAAGAGGCGCTGATCAGCTATAAGCGTGACTTTGCGCAGAAGCTGTGGCCCAATGAAAAATATAAGTGGCAGGCCGTGAAGTGCTTCCAGCTCAATTGGGATGTAAACGCTACAGACTTTGCCGGAATGCTCAAGAAGTCTCTGTCTGCCACTGCCAACCTGCTGGCGAATGTGAATAACTTCCCGGCCCGAATGATACAGAAATTCGCGGAGATTGTACCGGAGGAAGTTCGCGCCATGTTCATCGAGCTCTTTGATGAGAGCAAGGATGTCTATGAGCGCATCAACAGCTTCAAGTTGAAATCGTCTCTTCTGCTGGAGCGCTATGGGAACGGTGCTGCCCAGCACTATCAGAATGAGAATTCTATCAGCACCTATCTGTGGCTTCGTTATCCCGACAAGTATTACATTTTCAAGCTGGGCGAGGTGAAAGTCGTCGCCAGTGAATTGGAGAGCGACTATCGCTTCAAAAAGGGTGCCTACGCAGATAACATTCATAATTTCTATGCGTTCTACAATGAAATCTGCACCGAGCTTCAGAAAGATGATGAACTTCGGAATATGCTGGCAGCTCAGGCCGATAACACCTGCTATGCCGACCCGGAGATGCGGACGCTGACAATTGATGTGGGTTTCTATATCAGCCGGTACTACAGCAAACGCAATGATGAGCCTGCTGCGGATGAATGGTGGCCGACAGACTATTCCCCGGCAATCAGCACAGATGAGTGGATTGCACTCATCAATGACACCGAGGTTTTTATTCCCAGCAGCCTCGAAATCATGAAGCGGTTGCTGGACTATGGTGGCAAGGCCACCTGCACACAGCTTTCTGTAAAGTATGGCGAGACCAAGAATTTCTATAACAGCGGTTCCGTCGCGTTGGCCAGACGCGTGGCCGAGAAAACCGGCTGCCCGGTTATGCAGCGCGACACGGGAGACCCACGCTGGTGGACTATCCTCTATGTCGGCAAAGATGCAGGCAAGGATGAAGAAGGCTCTTATATCTGGAAGCTGCGCGATGAGTTGGAATCAGCGCTCAAGCAGATTGACCTTTCTGAGGTGCCGCTGTATGCCAAGAGCGACGAGGAAGAAACAGAGGGATTCCATTGCTGGTGGCTGACCGCAAATCCCAAAATATGGAGTTTTTCCGATATGCCTGTGGGCGAGGTGGAGTCGTACTCCCTGTATAACGATAATGGCAATAAACGTCGCATTTTCCAGAATTTCCTCGATGCAAAAGCCGGTGATATGATTATTGGCTATGAGTCCACGCCGGTAATGAAAATCGTGGCGATTGGACGGGTTACAGCGGAGCAGGATGGCGAGGAGCTATATTTTGAAAAGGTAGAGGGCCTCGCATCTCCTATTGATTATCAGACGCTGCGGGAGTGCCCTGAACTGGAGCGAATGGAGTTCTTCCAGAATCCGCAGGGCAGCCTGTTCAAGCTCACCAGAGGCGAGTATGATTTCATTATGGATATCATCCGCGATGAAAATCCGATTCAGTCTGAGGAATCGAATGACCCGTACACAAGCGAGGATTTCTTGAAAGAAGTCTATATGACCAGAGCCGACTATGCCAAAATGCAGGCCGTGCTCCGGAACAAGAAAAACATTATTCTCCAAGGCGCTCCGGGTGTTGGTAAGACCTTCGCGGCAAAGCGTCTCGCATGGTCAATGATGGGCGAGATAGATGAGAGCCGGATCGAGTTTGTTCAGTTCCATCAGAACTATTCCTATGAGGATTTCGTAATGGGCTACAAACCGGTAGAGGACGGCTTTGAGCTTCGCTACGGTATCTTCTATCGTTTCTGCCAGCGAGCTGCCAATCAGCCGGACAAGGAGTTCTTCTTTATCATAGACGAAATCAATCGAGGCAACATGAGTAAAATATTCGGTGAGCTTCTGATGCTCATCGAAAGGGACTATCGCGGCACCAAGGCCACGCTTGCCTACAACGGGCTCCCGTTCTCTGTACCGAAAAACCTGTATCTCATCGGCATGATGAACACCGCTGACCGCAGCCTTGCCATGATTGACTATGCACTCCGTCGCCGTTTCAGCTTCTTTGATATGGAGCCCGGTTTTGACTCCGAAGGTTTCAGGCGCTATCAAGCCAGCCTGAACAATGACACGCTGAACGAGTTGGTCGAGCGCGTAAAAGACCTGAACAAAGAAATTGCCGCCGACAAGTCGCTCGGAAAAGGCTTCTGCATCGGCCACAGCTATTTCTGCGGACAGGATGAGTGTACGGATGAATGGCTGGACTCTATCGTGAACTATGACATTCTCCCCATGCTGAGTGAATACTGGTTTGACGATGCGACTAAGCTCCAGCGCTGGGAGAACATCATGCGTGGTGTGTTGCAATGATTAAGGATAAGAGCATCCTCATCAAAAATATTTATTGTATGCTGTCCTATGCGTTTACCACGCTGAATCAAGGCGGCTATGAGAGTGTTTCGACCAAGGACTTCGACAATCTTCATAACCTGTTTGCCGCGATACTTGCCAAGGGCATCGGCTGGCAGCTGAAGCAGGGTCTCTACCGGGAATACCTGAATCGGACAGAGACTATGCCTGTGGTGCGCGGGAAAATCGATATGCCGGGTACCATCCAGAATCGTCTTGCCAGAAAGCGTGTCGTGACCTGCCAATATGATGAGCTGTCGGAGAACAATCTGCTCAATCAAATCCTGAAAACGACAGTCATGCTCCTATTGCGTCATGCGCGGGTAAGTGAGGAATATAAAACTGACCTGAAGAAAGAGATGCTCTTTTTCTCCAATGTTGACACCATCGACCCGGCATCAATCCGGTGGAGCTCCATCCGCTTTCAGCGCAATAATAACACCTACCGGATGCTCATCAGCCTGTGCCAGCTGGTGCTTGAGGGAATGCTGATGACTACGGATAGTGGTGAGCATTGGCTGGCCTCCTTCATGGACGAGCAGAGGATGAGCAGATTGTATGAAAAGTTCATCCTCGAATACTACGCCAAGGAGTGCCCACAGGTGAAAGCGACGGCATCGCAAATCCCGTGGGCCTTGGACGATGGCATTGGAACCTTGCTGCCGGTGATGCAAAGCGACATTATGCTCACCCAGGGCAACCGGGTGTTGATTATCGATGCGAAATACTACGCGCACACGATGCAGACCCAGTATGATGTCCACACACTCCATTCAAATAACCTGTATCAGATTTTCACCTATGTGAAAAACAAGGATACGGAGTTTGGAGACCGCCCACACGAGGTTTCCGGCATGCTGCTGTATGCGCGGACAGATGAGCTCATCCAGCCGGACAACACCTACCACATGAGCGGCAACAAAATCAGCGTCCGGACTCTTGATTTAAACCGGGAGTTCTCTGATATTGCCACGCAGCTGAACGCAATAGTGGATGAGCACTTTGGAGAGGAGACCGCACAGGATGTTGGTTAACCGGAAGATGTTTGATACAGTAGAAGCGATTCTCCGTGAAAACGGTTCTATCAAGCGCTTTGAAAATGAATGCGGAGAAATCAAGGGCCGTATGATGATAACCATGACCGACATCCCGGAAGGAATCGCTGTTGAAGAACGCGACAGTAAAGCACCAGTCGCATTTGAGGCATCCTTTGACTTCTACGATTCAACGGTCGGGCTTGCCATATACACCACTGACCGGCAATTAGCTACGGGCCTGTGGGTCACACCACAGGAAGACGGCGCAGAGGCACCTGCAGAGGATTGGGTGGAGTTCTTTATCAAAACGCTCGTTACTCATATTGCGGAGGATGGTTCCTTTGGTGTCCCGATTTACTCTTTTGTGAATGATACCTGTGATATGACGGTTGTCCCGGAACTACCGGAAACGGATTGAAGAAGGAGGTCGGTTTCTCATGACCAGGCTGAAATTCCAGTATTTTATGGACTACGAAGACGGGAAAATTGCCCGGGTAGAAACCACTGATAATGAGGGCATGGAGATACCCGTCAACATCTTCATTGACAATGCAGATGAATGTGAGAATGCTCCGGAAGGCCCATGTGCAATCGATATTTGTGGCGTTGGGAGTGATATCCAGATTTTTAGCTCCGAAGAAGACTACAGCAAAGTCGAAGAAAATAAAATGGCACCTATCTCCATGATTCCAATGGGGACATTCCCAGCGAACAACGATTGGGAGCATTTTGAGCAGAGTCCGCATATCCTGTTCTCTGGTAAAGTTCTCGCTGTGGAATGGAATCCATCGGCTGGGCCGGATGAGCCGAACTGCGATATTGCGATAGACACGCTGGGCTTTACATTCAATTTGTATCTCCGCTACGAAGGAAAAGTTGAGGCGGGGAACGTCGTACACGGTGTCGCATGGCTGTTCGGCGACATGGTTATGGACGAATATGGAGGAAACTGAAATGGCAAGAGGTAAAACGATCAAGCTCTTCCTGATGGATGATGTGCCGAGCGGACGGGTCAAATGCTCTCTCGCCAACTGGACGGGCATAGCATATAAAATTCCGCGAACAGCCCTCGACAAGTGTAAGGATATGGCCATCCTTAAGCAGAGCGGGGTCTACTTCCTTTTCGGCACGGACAAGGAGGATAACACGGTCGTTTACATTGGGCAGGCCGGAATTCGGAAAAATGGTCAGGGCCTTCTTCTCCGCGTCCAGGAGCCACACGCATCCATCGATTACTGGACAGAAGCCATCATGTTCACTACGACCAATAATTCCTTCGGCCCGACGGAGATAAGCTATCTTGAAAACCGCTTCTGCAACATGGCCTTGCAGGCTGGTCGTTATATAGTGAAAAACGGCAACGACCCGAATCCGGGCAACATCACGGAGGAGACAGAAAGCGAGCTTGAGGAGTTCATCGACTATGCTAAGATTGTCATGGGTGCCCTCGGACATAGAGTCTTTGAGCCTTTTGCGCCGACGGTAGACTCTGAGGACACTGAGCCGCTCCTCTTCCTTGAATATAGCAGGGCAAGGGCTACCGGCAAGCGGACGAGTGACGGCTTTGTGGTGTTACGGGGAAGCACTATCAATCCGAGTGTGACGAAAAGCTGCCCGGAGAGAGCCATCAAAGACCGGCGAAAATACGCTGACCGTATCGACGAGAACGGTGCCTTGACTGCAGACCTGCTTTTCTCAAGCCCGTCTGCTGCAGCCGGGTTCGTCGGTGGTGCTTCCTTGAGCGGCAATGCGCTCTGGAAGGATGCTAACGGTAATACACTCAAAGAGCTGGACAGCCAGTGAACGAGTTAAGAATGAATACATCTGAGGAGCAGTTGTAACTATGGAATGTGCTGTATTTTATGAGCAGTGGCAGATGGAATGCTGCGGTACTCCATTTGCGGTCGGCGATACCATCAGGTGGCTTGTTGATACAACCACCGACCTGAACACGGCTATTGACGTTGGTAAAATAGACTACTGCTATGAAGCTCATAGTGATGAATGGGAAAAGCTCTATGTCTTCACTGGACGGGTTCACGGTATAAAAATCCTGTATGAGCGCTTTGAACGGGAGAAAGAAGGCTCACCGATGATGAAGCGAGTGGATGGAATGCTGATGGATACCGAAGCTGTAGACGGAGCGGAAGATGATGTTAACGAGATGCAGGCAAGCGGATATATAGTTCATCTGGCAGACGCCGAAATCCGCCCTGCAAAGAAGGATGAAGTGTCATTCCAGTAACCTTTTAATTTTGCCCGAACCTTTTAATTTTGGCATACTTTTTAATTATTCCCTGAGTTAGCCGCACAGGAGCGACGATACTGGCATCAGCCGCGCTCCGGATGTGCCATGACGGGGCCAATTGAACAACGACTAATACAGCGAAAACCGCAAGAAACGCATAGTTTCCTGCGGCTTTCGCTATTTTTATACACTTTTCCGGTGAGCGGGCTTGTATCAAAGATTACGCCTTTATAGACCCTGCTTGTGGTTCTGGCTCACTGCTTCTGAAAGCGGCAAAAATCCTTGGTAAAGAGAATGTCCGTCAGGGATTTTACGGTCAGGAAATTAACCTGACTACATACAACCTCTGCCGTATCAATATGTTCCTGCATGACATTGATTTTGACAAGTTTGACATTGCCCATGAAGATACCCTGCTGTCTCCGCAGCATTGGGACGATGAACCGTTTGAGGTTATCGTTTCAAATCCACCCTACTCTATCAAGTGGGAGGGCGATGATAACCCTGTTTTGATAAATGGCCCCCGTTTCTCCCCTGCCGGAGTGCTTGCACCAAAGTCAAAAGCTGACCTTGCGTTTATCATGCACTCGCTGGCGTGGCTTGCCACCAACGGAACGGCAGCAATCGTCTGTTTCCCCGGCATCATGTACCGTGGCGGGGCTGAGAAGAAGATTCGCCAGTATCTGATTGACAACAACTTCATTGACTGCATCATCCAGCTGCCGAGCAATCTGTTTTTTGGAACTTCCATTGCGACCTGCATCATGGTTCTGAAACGTAGCAAAGCGGATAACCGTACCTTGTTTATTGATGCTTCCAGTGAATTTGTCAAGGTAACGAACAACAACCGATTGACTGAGGAAAATATCGCTAACATCGTGGACGAGTTTGTTTCCCGTGCGGATGTTGACCACTTCGCCCGTTGTGTACCTTATGAGGAAATCGTTGAACAGGACTACAACCTTTCTGTCAGCAGCTATGTGGAACAGGAAGATACCAGAGAGAAGATAGATATTGTTAAGCTCAATGCCGAGATCGAAGAAATCGTTGCCCGTGAACAGATACTCCGTGATGAAATTGCGAAGATTATTGCAGAAATCGAGGTGGGCGTATGAGACTTTATTTGACAAGACCTCGTTCGAGTATAAAAGCCGTAGCCGATTATGATATGGCAAGTAAATCCTTTGTCGTTCTGAAAGACAGTGTTAGAAGCTGTGTTCATAAGCGTTTAAGCAAGGTATGGAAATGAGAAATTTTGACGATAGTCTCAGCAGATGAGACGGATATC
>NZ_QZEG01000067.1:0-13874 GCF_009917605.1 Anaerotruncus sp. 1XD42-93
TCTGTCAGCATCAGGTCATAGCCGAACCGGTAATCATATCGGTACAGTTTTCCTACCAGATCATTGATGAGGATGCGGCAGGCCAGAATGACACGTTTTTTATCCACCTGCATCAGCTGGTAGCGTTGATAATCGTTGTAATAGGACTCATGCCGGTGCGCGCGGCTGTTGGCGTCCTCCAGCAGCCAGTCTACCGGGTCCTGGCAGCCTTCCTCTTTTTCCCCCTCCATATATTTCAGCAGTTCCATCACCATCGGAAAGCTCTGTTCGTCCATGCGGGCTTCTTCTTTCAGATAGCCGATCAGGGCGCATAAAAGCAGGCGGGCCGCTGTCTGTTCCCGTTCCGTTAAAGCCTCCATCGTCTTTGCGGCCTCCGGCAGAAGCCTTTCCTCTACAAAAGTTTCCACATCGCCGGAGTACAGCTGGCGGATGGAATCTATGGACAGCGGGGCGGTTGTGTCGCCATCCATAGAAAAGTCATAGAGGTCATCGCCCTGTGCAGGCTTTTTCCGAAGTTTGCGTATCAGGGCAGTCAGAATATCGCCGCCCAAATACACCGCCAGACAGCACAGGTCAAAAACAGCAACGATTTTGATAAATAAAATAAGATACTTCATTTCCGATCTCTCCTTTCTTTCAGCTGCTTTTCCAGTTCCCGGTGGCAGAATCCCACACAGGGCCTCCCGTAGTTGCCGCAGCCATAGCAGGGGTGGCTTTTGGGTAAAGAAGGAGGGCGGGAAGTTTTCTTCCTGCCCTCCGGTTTCTGTGTCATCATGCGCTCAAAGGGGCTGTCAGTGAAGCGGGTCATTCCGGTTCTTCCTCACTTTCCTCCGGTTCCTCCTCCGCGCCCTCCTCGGATTCCCACAGCTCATCTTCTTCATCGCCGTAGTCATAATCGTCCAGATTGTCCGGGCCTTTGGTTTTCGGCTTGTTCTTCATAAACTTGAAGTAGTAGAGCGCGCCCCCGCCGCCTAACAGGGCCACAACCAAAAGCAGGACAGCCGGATTCATGCCGGACTTTTTCTCCGGTTCCGGCTCCGTTGCAGGCGGCTCCCCCGGTTCCGCCGCCTTGCCGGTACAGCTTGTCATGGTAAAGGCGCAGACCGGGCAGTTCCGGTTGATTGCGCCTGCCTGACATTTCTCGGTGCAGCTGCAAACAGCGGGAGGCTCCTCGCTGTCCCCGTCCTCCATCAGCGCCATCAGGTCGGCTTCGTCTACCTGGTTCAGAAAATGGACGGTGTTTTCCCCCTCGTCATCCCGGTCCACCAGGATATAGAAGTAGTTGCCGTTTTTGGTGGTAACGGTAATCAGCTGCTTGTTCCCGCCGTAATCGTCCACCAGGGTGGCGTTGCCATCCGGGGTGAGGGGCGGCGTTTCCTCCGGCTGCTCCACCTGTACGTTGGAATCGTTGGTTCCATCAGCCGGTTCCTCGCCGCCGCCCGCGTAGGCGGGGACAGAAAAACCGCCCATGAGGACCAGGGCGGTACAAAATGCGGCCAGTGTCCGCAATAACTGTTTAGATTTCATCGTGAATTTCCTCCTTTTCCTGGGTGTCGGGTGCAGGCGTTCCCACGCCGGGAATCCCGCCGCCGGACAGCAGCGCGTTCAGCTCCTGCGGGGTCATGCGGACCGCCCGCACCAGCTGGACGATTTGCAGGTTCTCCGCCTCGGTTTTCTGCGCCTCCAATTCCCGCAGCTTGTTCTGGTATTCCGCCAGCTTTTCGCGGGTTTTTGCGATCTCCCGGTCAATCCGGTCGATTTTGTTCGTTGCCATCTGTAAACACTCCTTCCCATATGGTTTAGTTCCAGTTCATCAGGCCGTAGCCCTTGATGCACTGGTAATTCAGGTCATAGCTTTTGATTTTGCAGGCGTCGCCGGAATTGCCCTCCACCGTATAGACCCGGCTCCCGTCTGTGCCGATCACAATGCCGACATGGTCGGCGGAACCGTCCAAATCCCAGTCAAAGAAAATGGCGTCGCCGGGGGCGATGTTGGCATATCCGCGCCCGCCCCATTGTCCATGCGACTGGAACCAGGGTACGCCCTGGGACTGGCAGCCAGCAAAGCGCGGTTCGCTTTTCCCGGCCTGGTTATAGCACCAGCTCACGAAGCAGGCGCACCATTCCACCCGGCTGTTAAAGCCGTACCAGCTCCAATACGGATAGCCGCCCACGTTTCCCACCTGACGCTTTGCCAGATCGACCAGGCCCGGATTGCCGGGGCGGGTCCCGTTTATAAACTCCACGCCGCTCAAATCCTCGGAATTTCCCATATCCGGGGAACCGCCGCCAAACAGCAGCGGCTTGTTGCCCCTGGTGGCGATATAGACCTGGTACATCTCATATTCATCCGGGGTGAGAAGCTCCGGCGCAAGGGCGGCAATCTGTGTGTTCACAAGCTCCACATGGAGGATGTAGTATTCATAGGGGACTTCCTCGCTGGTCGTTTCCCCGGTTTCCGGGTCGGTGCTGGTTTCGGTGCGGTAGCGGATTTCCACCTCCTCGGTCAGCGTCAGGACATATTGGAGGTCAAAGACCCGCTGTAACTGTGCCGCCGCGCTCTGGGGCGTGTATTCATGGAGCAGGGCGCTTAAATAAGCCGCCAGCTCATGGGGATTGTGGCCGATAGGGTCCAGATCGTACCGGTACTCGTCATAGCCTGGGTGCAGGCTCTCCATGTTGTCCAGTTCGGCTTGCAGTTGTGCCTCCTTTGCGGCATAGTCCGCTTCCGTCCCCAGCATATCCTCGTCTTTGGAGGGATAGGTGGAGCCGGACACCGCCGAGCCGATGCTCTGGGCCAGCATGGAGCAGGAGGACAGGGTATTCATCAGCAGGCAGACCAGCAGAAACAGCGCCAGTGCAACCAGGAATCCCTTCTTGTGCCGCATGACAAACCGGCCTGCCTGTTCCGCTTTTTCTTTGACGGACTTTGCCGCCTTGCCGGTCTTTTGCGCGGTCTTGGCAGTATGGCCTGCGGCCTGTGCCGTATGCCCAGCCGTTTGACCGGCGCGTTTGGCGGCGGCATATTCCTTTTTGATGGCCTGCTTTTGCTGCCAGCGGGAAAGGGGGTTGCTGGCAAGCTGGGGGTTCTCCGCCAGGGACTTTTGGTACAGGGCGTTGATGTTTGCTTTTTCCAGCTTTTGCTCCGCCCTTGCCGCTTCGCGGTAGGGTTTCAGCTTATGGCTGCGGTATCCCTCCCGCACCAGCCGCGCGCTGACTTCAACAGCCTGCTCGGTCTTGTGCGCCCCTTCCACGCCCACATTGTCCTGTTCGGACTTGCGGATTTCCTTATGCGCCCCGGCAAGCAGCGCGTTGGCCGGAGCGCCCCGTACCGCATGGGACAGCTTGGAGGGCGGCTTTGCCTGTTCCTCAAAGGTCAGTTTCGTTGTTTTCTTTCCGGTATCGGGGTCAATAACGGTCTGCCGGACCTTCTTTTTGGGTATCCTGGCCTGCGCCTTGTCTGCCCGGACAGCCGCTTTCTCCGCGCGGCGGATCGGCTTTTCCAGCGCCGGGTCGGTCTGTTCCTCCCTCGTAAAGCGCAGGCGCGGCTCCTTAATCAAACCATTCCCCCAGCATCAGCGCCTCCATCATATAGAGCAGTTCCACATAGAGGCCCATGCCAGCCGGGGTGTGCAGGGGGCGGAGGACCAGGCAGGCATAGACCTGTGCCAGCACATCGGCCAGAAGCTCCGCGCCCCGGCCCTCCAAAACCCTGCCGCCGGTGCCGGGGGAGAGGCAGCACCAGATTTCCGCAAGGCGGAGCAGGCCCGTTTCCCCGTCACGGTTCAGTTCTGCCGCCATGCTCTCCGCAGTACGGCACTCGCTTACCGCGTCCGCCATCGCCAGAAGCAGCTGGCGGCGCTGAATCTCCATCGCCCGCTGCAAAAACAGCCGGGGATTGTGTTTGATTTTCTGTGCAGTCATGATTGCTTTCCCTCCTTTAATTCCTGTAATTTCGTGGTCATTATGCGGTATAGCTCGGTATCCTTGGGGAACCGGTCAATAAAGGGCAGGATGATGTTGCCGTAGAACAGCAGCCCTTCGCCCTCGCCGGAGTGGGTCACATAGGACAGCTGGTGCGGGGAGATGCCCAGCTGCCTTGCCAGAATCTGCCGGTCGCCGCTTGCTTGGTTGAGCATATATACAAAGTCCGAGTTCTCAAAGATGTTCTCGATTTCCCGGCTGGCAAGCAGGTCCTTGATGTTCTGTGTGATGCCGGTGGGAATCCCGCCCCATTTCCGAAAGCGTTTCCAGATTTCAATGGTATAGGCGGCGGTCTGGTCCTCTTTGAGCAGAAGGTGCATCTCGTCAATGTAGTAACGGGTGGACTTGTGGGCGGCGCGGTTGATGGTGACGCGGTTCCATACCTGGTCCTGTACCACCAGCATACCGATTTTTTTCAGCTGCTTGCCTAACTCCTTGATGTCATAGCAGACAATGCGGTTGTCGATGTTTACATTGGTCCGGTGGTTGAACACATTCAGGGAGCCGGAAACATAGATTTCCAGTGCCGTAGCGATGTACTGCGCCTCTTTTTCCTCTTGGGTCAGCAGAAGGTTGTATAAATCCTCCAATACCGGCATATTTCCCGGCCTGGGGTCGTTCAGGTAATCATGGTAGACCAGCCGCACACAACGGTCGATGATGGTTTTCTGGACCGGCTGCAAGCCCTCCTTGCCGCCCACGATCAGCTCGCACAGCGACAGGATGAAGTCGGATTTCAAAGACAGCGGGCTTTCATCGTCCGAGTAGTCCAGGTTTAGGTCCATCGGGTTAATGTAGTCCCCGGAGGTGGGCGAAATCTTGATAACCTGCCCATGCAGCCGCTCCACAAGGGGCGCGTACTCCGATTCCGGGTCGCACACGATGATGTCATCGGTGGTGAGCAGAAAACAGTTGGCGATTTCCCGCTTGGCGGAAAAGGACTTGCCGGAGCCGGGAGTGCCTAAAATCAGGCCGTTGGGGTTTTTCAGCTTCTTGCGGTCCACCATGATAAGGTTATTGGACAGGGCGTTGATGCCGTAGTACAGCGCCTCTTTCCCGTTCTGGAAAAGCTCCTGGGTGGTAAAGGGGATAAAGATGGCGGTGCTGGAAGTGGTCAGCCCCCGCTGGATTTCCACCTGGTTTTGTCCCAGGGGCAGGCAGCTCATCAGCCCTTCCTCCTGCTGGAAGTCCAGCCTTGCCAGCTGGCAGTTGTACTTCTGCGCGATGCTGGACGCCTGAAACACATTGTTGCCCAGCTGTCTGGCGGTGTCCGCCGTATTCAGCACCAGAAAGGTCACAAGGAACATTCTCTCGTTGCGGCTCTGTAAATCCTGCAGCAGCTTTTTGGCCTCGTTTCCGTAGGTAGCCAGATCGCTGGGAATGATGTCCATATCGTACCCTGCCCGGACCGCCTTTTTCTGTTCCTCGATCTTGGCCCGGTCCAGGTCGGTGATTTTGCGCTTGACCGTCTTGATGGCCTTTACCTGGTCTAAGGACTGCACATGGAGGCTGACAATCAGGGAGCTTTCCATATCCAGAAAATCCGCCAGCATCCGGTCGTTCAATTCCGGCGCGAGAATCTGCACAAAGCTGACCGCGCCGTACTTTTTCCCCATGCGGAACTGCCTGCCGGTGCGGAACTCAAAGGAAGTGGGGGCGATGAAGTCCTTGGTGGAAAGGCCGGAGGGGGCCAGCCAGTCCCACGAAAAGGAAAAGGGAACCTGTTCGTCCATGTGGAATACGCCATGCAGCTGGGACAGCCGCGCCCGCCCGTCCAGCGGCTCCGCCACTACGCCCAGCCGCTTGAAGTTGTTGAGCAGGTCGGTTTCAATCCGTTCCAGCCGGGGCTTTGCCGCCCGGATGCTGTCCGCGTCAATGCCGAAGGTCAGGTATTTTGTCTTAATCAGGCCGTTGTTCCCCTTTGCCAGCTGGTTTTGCAGCATCTGGGTGTACTCGCCGCGGATGTTGTCAAAATCATCCCCCTGGGGCGGGATGGTGATGGACCGGGCAAAGGTTTCCTGGGACGCGGCCAGGTTGAGGAAGGACAGCTGGAACCGGATGGAGCTGTCAAAGTAGTTGAGGAAATCGCACCAGCCCTCGAAGATGGCGGTCTTATCCTCGTTTTGGGACAGCTGGTAATTGATGTCCTGAAACTGAATGGTCTTGGTATAGTAGCAGTCTGCCACGCGGCAGATGCCGTCCGGCCACATCCGTTCATAGGGGATACTGTCCTGCGCGGAAATCCCCTTCTGGTCAGTGCGGCTGGCGCGGGAAATGGCGGCTTCGATCTGCTTTCTATCCGCGCGGGAGAGCTTCTTTTTCACCGGGGATGGCCCTTCGCCCTCCGGCCCTTTGCCGTTTGTCCGGTTTTTCTTTGCCGTAAACAATGTCATACACCTCCTTGTCGAGTTTGTCCTGCCGCTCCAATACGGCATAGAAATTGTTGGTCTGGTAGGGGCGCTGCCGGGGCCGGAGAAAGGATACCCGGATCATGTTGCCGATGATCTTTTCCAGCGGCTGGCCGTTCTTCTCGTACATCGCCAGCAGGAAAAAGGGCAGCATAACGAGCATCATGCACAGGGCGGCGGCGCTGTTTCCGGCTGGCCCCCGAAGCAGAAAGAAAAGCGGTACGCCCACGAGCGCCCCGCTGCCAAAGCAGACTAACTGCCGTTTGGTGAGGTTGAAGGCCACCTTTGTCTTGACCTTCGTTAAGTCTTTGGGTACGGGTACATAAGCCATTTTTGCATACTCCTTTCGTTAGTGGGCCTGGAAGATTGCCTTGGCCATGCTGCCGCTCTTAAAGAGGGTCAGGCAGAGCAGGACTGTATATCCCACACAGGACCAGATGGCGGCAATCGTATCCTCGTCGGTGGCGATGTTCTGCACCAGGACCGCGTAGATTGCCACGCAGACCATAATGAGGAACGCCTGAAAGCCTAACGCCATCAGGGAGCGCAGGTAATTCTGCCCCATGCCGCCCCATTCCCTGCCCATCATAGCGGCCATCGGGACCGGCGCGACCGAGGTGACGAGATATATTTCCAGCATACGGCCATAAATGACGATAAAAATACAGATGGTCAGCGCCCACATGGTAAGGCCGATAAACAGGGACTGGAACCACAGCCCGAACAGCGGCCCCAAATCCATCTCCATGAGCCTTGGCTCCAAATCCGCCATCGCGGAGGAAATGTCGATGGAAGCGTCCGCGCCGATGACGCCGGAAGCCTGGGCCACGATGCCCTGGGCCACATCAAATACGCCCATCACGATATTCCAGGTGTTGGTGACAATGAGGATGGCACAGGCGGTCTTGAATATCCACTTGAAAAACACAGCGGTTTCAATATCGTGGAAGTTGTTCTTGTCGGTGA
This sequence comes from Anaerotruncus sp. 1XD42-93, assembly GCF_009917605.1. Classification (NCBI taxonomy): domain Bacteria; kingdom Bacillati; phylum Bacillota; class Clostridia; order Eubacteriales; family Oscillospiraceae; genus Anaerotruncus; species Anaerotruncus sp. 1XD42-93. The sequence continues at coordinate 7,359 of NZ_QZEG01000067.1, forward strand.
TAATCTGAATCAGCTCCAGCGTCATCACAAAGGCCAGGATCACGCCTGCTATGGGGAGAATGACCGTTTCCGAAAGGCTTTGTACCATGCTGAAAATACCCGCGTTCCAGCCCTGGGGCGTCTGCCCGATCTGCCCCGATATGTCCGCCACCTGGTTGTTGACCGAATCGAACATACTGGAAAGGTTGCTCATTATGCCGCCCACCAGCATTTCTTTCAGCCAGGTGGTGATTGCATCCAGCAGAAAATCCATACAGTGCTACCTCCTTTCCGCCCCTCCCGCGTTTGCGGGAGGGGCAAAGGTATGGGTGTTTCTGGTGCGGGGATTAGCCGAACAGACCGGAGAGCAGGGGTACAAGCACCATGCCGATCAGGGCAACGCCGCCGCCCGCCATGAGCTGTTTCATGCCCTGGCTTTTCGCGCCAGGGTTATCATTGCCGTAACCTTCCAGCAGGTTGATGACGCCCCAGATTCCAAGGCCGGCTCCGAGTGCGATAACGAGGGTCTGCAAAACGTCGATTGCGCTGTTGAAAAATTCCATACTTTAATTTAGCCGGAATCGCTTTGTGGTTAGTGTTGGTTCATAGGCATACAAAAGCCGGACAACAAAACCGCCCTGCGTTTTGGGCGGCTCGATTCCGGCTATCCTCCTTCTTCATTTTTTTGTTGAGCTGTCCGCTTTGTACGCCAATGGCCTCAACCGAGGCAGGTTTCAGGGACCCTGGCGGGTAGATAAGATCACTCCTTTCTCGCGGAACGGGATTATTCGCCCTCGGTGTCTACGTCAACTTCAAACACATCGTAGACCTCGTTGGGTTTTGGTTTGAGCCGGGTGGACAGAAACGCTTCAATGTCAAAGGCGTTCTTATCGTCCGCGTCGGCGGTGTACTGGAAATTGGGGTGCCTGGTGATGTCATACTTATCCGACAAAAACGGGCGGACGCCCCGCAGCTGGAGGATACATTTTCCCCCGTCCATCACCGCAAGCTCATCCTGGCTCATCAATTCTTTCCCCAATTTCTGATAGTTGAGAGAGTGGGAGGTTTCCCGCCCCCGGCTCTCCCCGGTGTTGTAAGTGTCAATGGTTTCTTTTCCCAGGGCGGCGGCTAACTCCTTTAAGGTGGTGGGTTCTTTGCCGCCCAGAAAGATGGAAGTGTCCATATTTCCGATGATGGTGTCGGCGTTGTCCTTGTAGATGGCCTTTAACTGGGACTGCGCCTGCAATACCAGACAGGCGGAAATCTCCCGGCTTCGGATGGTGGCGACCAGCTTTTCCAGCTTTGGAATCTGCCCGATGTTGGCGCACTCGTCAATCAGGCAGCGCACATGGACCGGGAGCCTGCCGCCGTACACATCGTCCGCTTTTTCACAGAGCAGATTAAACAGCTGGGTGTAGCACATGGAAATCAGGAAGTTAAAGCTGTCATCGGTATCGCTCATAATGAGAAATAAGGCGGTTTTCCGGTCCCCCAGGGTGTCCAGTTCCAGCTCATCATAGGCTGTGACCTCCCGCAGCTCGGCAATATCGAATACCGCCAGCCGCGCACCGCAGGAAATCAGTATAGATTTTGCGGTTTTGCCCGCCGCCAGCTTATATTTTTTGTACTGCCGCACCGCGAAATGGTTGGGCTTCTCGGATTCCAGCGCGTCAAACATCAGGTCAACAGGGTTTTTGTATTCCTCATCGTCCTCCCGGACCTCCATCGCGTTAATAAACTCAATCAGGGTGGAGAAGTTCTGTTCCTCCACCGGGGCCTCGTAGTGGATATATCCAATCAGGGCGCAGTACAGCAGCGTTTCCGCTTTGACCCAGAAATCGTCACTGGCTTTCCCCTCGCCCTTGGTGTTGGCGATTAAGGTTGTCACCAGCTTCAAGATGTCCTTTTCGCTGTGGATATAGGCGAAAGGATTGTATTTCATGGATTTTTTGAAGTTGATGGTATTCAGCACCTTGATCCGGTACGGTTCATAGATGGTTTTGCCGTTCTTGTCCTTCATGGGCTTTCCGTCCTTATCCAGCTTCGGCGCGCCCCGTTGGAGCAGCTTTCCACATTCGACCAGGATTGTGCCTTTCGGATCAGTAACCACATACGAGCTATGGAGCTGCATCAGGTTGGGCTTGAGCCAGAAGCGGGTCTTGCCGGAGCCGGAACCGCCGATGACCAGCACATTTTTGTTGCGGGCGGTCTTGGGGTCCTTGGGGCGGCTGCTCATGGTAAGGCGTTCCGTCTGGGTAAGGATCACATTGTTCTGGAATACCGGATCGACATAAGGGGCGATGTCCTGGGAATTTCCCCATCTCGCGGAACCGTACTCGATATTCGGGCGGTACTTCTTGGCGTTTTTGCCTTTCAGGTAAACAGCCAGCCGGAGCGCCGCGCCGCAGCACAACCCAACCAGCAGGTCCAGCGGGTGAAAGCTGGGCCAGAAACTTCCAAGAGCAGCTGGAAGGACGGAGATCAGGGACAATACCTTTTCCGAAGCGTGCGCGCCCTGGGCCATCCGCCACGCCTCCCCGAAGTTGGTGGCGAACAGCCCCATCAGGATATAGGGCAGGTTCAGCAAAACGAGCTTCTTGATGTTCAGGGGCTTTTTCATCGTTCCAGCTCCTTTCGCTTGGTGCGGTCCACCACCGCGTTTTTCACCAGCTCCTTGAACTGGTTCAGCTTCGCCAGCACAGACGGGCGGGACGCCTTGCGGACCTTCTTCTGGGTGTACTCGGTAAACGCGGAGGTCAGCGCGTCCGCGTCGCGGGCCTTGAAAAAGACCAGGTACTTGGGCGGGGAGCAGCTGCGGTCCTTCTTTACCGCGTAATCCACGCCGTACTTCCGGGCAACCCGTTCAAACGCCTTGATGGAGGGGTCTGTGATCTCAAGATTGGACACGCCCTGGTTCTGCCCGATGAGCTGCTTCACCGTCTGCCTGCCCTGTGGCTTGACCTCCGCGTCCTTTTCCCGCTGTTTCTGCATCTTTTGCTCTTTCAGGTGCGCCAGATACTTCATAATCGCCGCTTTGAACAGCCTGCCGGTGAACTTTGTGCCGCTGACAATGAGCGTCAGGGTTTTGCTTTCCACTTCGTCCTGCATGGGTGTTTCGCCTCCTCTCTATGGATTTTCTGCATGGTTTCTCTATCGGAGCTGGTCTTGCCGGTCATAGCGCAGGTTTCCGTTTCGGACCTTCGCATGGCTCACAATCCTGATATGCCCCTGCTCCTGGCGTTCCAGGGACTTTTTATATCCCTCCTCGGTGAGAAAGGCGCGGCTGCGTTCCCCTTTCCAGCCAACAGGGGAATCAGCGGTCAGGGTATCAAAAATAATCATGTGCCGGGTGTCCTCCGCGAACCGGTTTAAGTCCATGTAACTATGGCCGGAATACTCCCGCGCCCCGGCTTTAAGCCGCATTTCCTCCATCCGCTGGCCGATGGTCTTTTGCTCAGGCATGGTGTGCGCCCCCTTTCTCCCGGCCCTGGCCTTTCACCGTCAGAATCCCGTCCAGCGTGGTGGCGGTGATCCGCAGGCGTTCAGCGGTGGCAATATCGTTTTTGACCGTTTCATCGGTCGAGTGTCCGCAGACCACCAGCACATGGGAGCGGCGCAGGTAATCTCTGGCGATGTCGATTCCGTCCTTGTGTTCCTGGGGGATTTCATCTTTCAAAAACAGCGGCAGGAACAAAACAGGGCAGACGGGGGAATATCCGGCGTCATACACCTGGCGGCAGTAGCTGGCGGCGTTTGCCGCGTTTTCATGGGGGTTCTTGCTCCAGGGAGCGGTGATATACGCAAGCGGTCGTTTCATAACAGATTCCTTTCTCCCGGCAGTTCCGGGCAGACAAAAACGGCCAGCTTTCAGAAGCCGCCGTACATATCGTGGTTGACCTGTGAGGTGTAATGGTTGCTCATGGTGGTGGGCGCGTTGAACAGCACCGTCAAAAGGTATTGTTTCATGTTCCGTACCTCGGTGGTGTTCTTTTGCAGGCAGTCCATGACAAACTCGATGTGGGAGCTGTCCAGCTTCAGGAAGCGGGAACGCACCACCTCATGGGGGAAGTCCGCCCCGGCAATCCGGGTGGTCTTACGCTTCGCGCAGACGGTTTCCACCAGCAGCTCCACAATCTCGTCCAAATCCTCCCGGTAGGTCCCAAACCGCTGTTTGAGGCAGTCATACTCGATATTCTCCAAAATCAGCTCCCGATAACTTTCCATCTCTGTCAGTGACATCGTTTCCCTTCGCTTCGGTTCCGGTGGCTTTGCCGCCGTTCCCCGGAAGGGAAGGGAATCGGTAATTGATCCGTCAGTAATTGATTTTTGGGTATTTAATTTCTCTATATTTATTTGCGTTGGATTTTCCGTTGACGGTTTTCCCGTTGACGGATTATCCGTTGTCGGAAAACCCGACAACGGTTTTTCCAACAACGGTTGGGCGGGCGGTTCCTCTGTTACCGGACGCTCATAAATCACATACTCGTTGGCGCTGAACTTGCCGCCCGCGTCGGTGGTCTGGCGGCGCTTGATGTACCCGGCCTTTTCCAGCTCCTTGACTGCGGAGCGGATGGCGTCCTTGCTTTCCCGGTTGATAACAGCCAGGCCGGAAAGGGTGTAGTCCCAATCCTCCGGCAGCGAGAGCATCTGGGACAGCAGGCCCTTTGCTTTCAGGCTCAGGCTCTTGTCCCGCAGATGATAGTTGCTCATAACGGTGTATCCCTGTGTGCGTTCTACGCGAAAAACGGCCATTTTCTGCACTCCTTTCGTTTCCCAGGGCATGAAAAAAGCCACAATCCCGTAAAAAGAATTGCGGCGTTCATTTGCTGGCTGACTTCTGCCTGTACCGGTGAAAAAACGGCGGCATGGGCGGTTTGTCAAACAGGCTCTCTAACTGCGGAAACGTCAGGGTTTGAAAAATCCGGTCAATCTCAATGGTTTCCATGTTGCGCTGGGAGCGGCAGTCCTCCCGGATGGCTTCTCTGATTTCCTTAACGGTACACATATTCATTCCTTCCTCTCAATTTGTCGGGTTTACGGGTGGCGTTTCTTTTTGGGCTTGAAGTCCAGGATATGCCCCTCAATGACGCGGGCATACCGTTTGATTTTGATGTCCCGGCGCTTCTGGCTGGCGAGAACGGCCTGGTAGCCGTCCTCGTCCAGAAACAGGCGCGTTTCATCGCCGGGTGCGCCGTAGGCGGTGCGGGGCCGCAGGACGGAAAACTCCACCATCCAGCGGGTCTTATCCTGAAACCGTTCCACAGCCAGTATGTTGTGGCCCTTTAACTCCCTGGCAACGTGATCTCTCATAGGCGCTCCTTTCAGCGTTCCTGATCTCTCTGACGCTTTTTCTGCCACTGTTCCAGCAGTTTGATGATGGTTTCCTGCATCCGGGCAGGGGTGTAGCTTTTGGGAAAATACTTCCGCAGGGTGTCGGAGGTAAACGTCACCTTGTCCAGATCGCTTTTCTTTTCCTCGCCCATAATCGCCCGCATTACATCTATGGATAAACGCCCCTCCTGACTGAATTTCTTGAGCCGCTGGGCTTGGGAAAGGGAGGGGGTGGCCTGTTCGCTGTCCATCGCGTCCAAAAGCTGGGTCTGTTCTTCTTTTTTGAGAAAGGACAGCTCATAGGCCGGGTTCAGGGCAATTTTCTTTTCGTCCACCATGTTCAGCAGTTCGGGGATTAACTCGGTCAGGCGGATGTAGCGGAAAATCTGGTTTTTACTCTGGCCGACCTGTTCCGCCAGAACCTCGCTGGACTTCTTCCCAAAATCGTTCCCAACTTGGGAACAATTTTCTTTGGAGGGCCGACCTGCTTGCCGTTTCATGGCCTCCAATTTCATCTTGTAGGCAAAGGCCCTTTCGCTGGGGAGCAGGCTTTCCCGTTGTAAATTGCTGTCAACCATGATAATCGTGGCGGCGTCATCGTCCAAATCCCGGACAATTACTGGCATGGTTTCTTTCTCTGCCAGTTCGCTGGCCCGATGCCGCCTGTGTCCGGCTACCAGCTCATAGCCGCCGCTGGGGTCGGGTCTGGCAATCGCCGGAACCAGAACGCCGTACTGCCGGATGCTGTCCGCTGTTTCCATCATGGCATCATCATCTTTGACCTTGAAGGGGTGTCCCTTGAACGGGTGCAGCTCGCTCAAAGAGATTTCTACCACCTTTTCCCGCCCTGCATCGGCGCGGCTTTCCTCGGTGGAAAACAGATCATCGACCGATGCCAGCTCTACTTTTTTCGCGCTGCTTTTCAAGTTTCAACACCTCCTTAGTCAGATTTGCGTAACCCTCCGCTACTTTGCCGCCTGGGTCATGGGCGAAAATGCTCTTGCCCTCTGCGCTGATTTCCTTTGCCCGGACAGAATGGGGAATCTCGGTTCCGAACACCTTGATTTTACTGCCGTAGGTTTCCCGCAGCAGGGCGGCAATCTCTTTGGCGAAGTTAGTGCGGTTGTCCACCATTGTCAGCAGAATACCGTCTATTTGCAGTTTCGGGTTGATCTGCCGCTTGACCTTGTTCACCGTAGAGAGCAG
>NZ_QZEG01000068.1:0-13780 GCF_009917605.1 Anaerotruncus sp. 1XD42-93
TTTGCCGCCGCCTTGAATCCACAGCGTCTTCTTGATATCCTTTTTGGATAATTTCAAATGCTGTTGCCCTGGGGAGTTGTCCGTTTTCCCTTGACAAGGCAATGGAAAAAGTTTATAATAATCTGCGTAACGTCCGTGGGGCACTGCGCCCAAAAACGCGGATGCAAAACCCTGAAGTGCGATACCGAATGGAGAAGAGCGCATGAAACTGGACCTTTCCAAACTGTTTGACAATCCCGGCGCGGAGCAGGCGTTTGACTGTTCGCTTGTGCTGGAGGATGTAAAGCGGTGGGGCCACAGGCTGTTTGCCGGACCGGTCCGGGTCAGCGGGCGCGCGCAGAACCGCTCGGGGATCGTCAGCGTGAGCTATCAGGCGGACTTCATTCTGGACGCGGTGTGCGATCGGTGTCTTACGTCGCTCAGCCGTACGGAACGGATGGAGTTCTCACACATCCTGGTTTTATCCCTGAACCGTGAGGACAACGATGAGCTTATAGTAATACCGGACGGGCAGCTTGATTTGGCAGAGCTTGCCGGGGCCGATATTCTCCTCGAACTCCCCACCTCGATGGTGTGTGATGAAGGCTGTAAGGGGCTTTGTCCTGAATGCGGAGCCAACCTCAACGAGGGGGACTGCGGCTGCCGCCCATCAGCGGGCGATCCGCGTCTTGCCAAGCTGCGGGAACTGCTCGGCGAATAACAAAATGGGTGCCTGTGCAGCAGGCACAGCGTACCGTGACGACGATAAAATCTGGAAAGGGGTACCAATCATGGCAGTACCAAAGAGAAAATCCTCAAAAGCGCGCAAAAATAAAAGACGTTCGAATGTATGGAAGCTGGAAGCCCCTGCATTTTCCAAATGCACACACTGCGGAGAACTGAAAGTTCCCCATCGGGTCTGCGGCAACTGCGGCTATTACAAGGACCGTGAAGTCATCAAGATGGAAGCGTAACGCGATCATGCGGGCAACGGAGGCGGATGGTTTTCCGCCTCCGTTTTTGTATCCGAAGGAGGTTCTGCCATGCCGGTATTGATTCAGAGTGTCCAGCCGGGTTCCTACGCCGCGCGGGCCGGGATACAGCCGGGTGACACGCTGGCGGCGATCGACGGGCACCCGGTTAACGACCTGCTCGACTACCGCTTTTATGTGACCAGCCGGCGGATCGTTCTGGATCTGCTGCGGGCTGGCAAAACGCGTTCGGTACAGATCCGCAAGGGGGAGTATGATGACATCGGGCTGGAGTTTGAAACCTACCTGATGGATAAGCAGCGCTCCTGCAAGAACAAATGCGTGTTCTGTTTTGTAGACCAGATGCCCCCGGGGATGCGGGAAACCCTCTATTTTAAGGATGACGACAGCCGGATGTCCTTTCTGTTTGGCAACTATATCACCCTGACCAACCTCACCGACGGGGACATCGACCGGATCATCCAGATGCGGATTTCGCCGGTCAATATCTCGGTGCATACCACCGACCCGGAACTGCGGGTCCGGATGATGAAGAATCCCCGCGCCGCTTCCAGCCTAGCCTATATCCGGCGGCTGTGCGATGCGGACATCCGGGTCAACAGCCAGCTGGTACTCTGCCCAGGCTACAACGATGGGCCTGCGTTGGAGCGCACGCTCAACGATCTCGGCGCGCTCTACCCCAATCTGCAAAGCATTGCCTGTGTGCCGGTCGGGCTGACCCGGTTCCGGGAGGGCCTGGAGCCGCTGCGCCCCTACGACCGGGAACGGGCGCGGGAGACCATTGAGATCATCCACCGGTTCGCCGGCCGGATGTGGGAAACCCATGGGGAACGGGTGGCGTACCCGTCCGACGAGTTTTTCCTCAAGGCGGAACTGCCGGTTCCGGAGCCGCGGTATTACGGCGCATTTGACCAGCTCGAGGATGGGGTGGGCACCCTTGCGCTGTTGCGGGAGGAGTTCGAGGATGCGCTCGCGGACGATCCGGAAACCAGTGCGTCCGGCGTCCTGAGCACTGTCACCGGGGAGGCTGCCTATCCGCTGATCCGCGAGCTGGCAGAGCAGGTGATGCGCAAACACCCCGGGATGCAGATTCGGGTGCACCGGATCGAAAACCGGTTTTTCGGGGAGCAGATCACGGTTGCGGGGCTGGTCACCGGGAGGGACATTCTGGAACAGCTCGGGGGGATCACGCTTGGGGAGCGGCTGTTGCTGCCTTCGGTGATGCTGCGGCACGAGCGGGACCGGTTCCTCGACGATCTGACCCTCAATGAGCTGGAGGAACGGCTCGGGGTGCCTGCCGTCCCGGTGGATAACGATGGCGCGCAGCTCTATGGCGCAATGACCGGGTGCCTGCCCGAAGGTACCTTTGGTGAAAGGAAGTGAACCCATGGCAAAACCATTGATTGCAATTGTCGGCCGCCCGAATGTGGGCAAGTCGACCCTGTTTAATAAACTGGCCGGTGCGCGGATCAGTATTGTGCAGGATACCCCCGGCGTCACCCGCGACCGGGTCTATTGTGCGTGCGAGTGGCGCAGCCGGCAGGTCATGCTGGTGGACACCGGCGGGATCGAGCCGTATTCGGACGATGTGATCCTTTCGCAGATGCGCAGGCAGGCACAGCTGGCGATCGACAGCGCGGATGTGATCGTGCTGGTCACCGACCTGCAAACCGGTGTGACAGCCACCGATCAGGAGGTCGCGGCGATGCTCCAGAAGAGCGGCAAGCCGATCGTCCTGTGTGTCAATAAATGCGACCGGCTGGGGGAACCGCAGCCGGAGTTTTACGAGTTTTACAACCTCGGGCTCGGCGACCCGATCGCGGTATCTTCGACCCACGGACATGGGACCGGGGACCTGCTCGACGCCTGCTATGAACAGATCGACTTTGACCAGCAGGAAGATGAGGAGGATGAGGTCGTCCGGGTCGCGGTGATCGGCAAGCCGAATGTCGGGAAGTCCTCGCTCATCAACCGGATTGCGGGGGAAGAGCGGGTGATCGTTTCGAACATCGCCGGGACCACCCGCGACGCGACCGATACGGCGGTTGAAAACGAGTACGGAAAGTATGTGTTCATTGATACGGCAGGCATCCGCCGCAAATCCCGGGTCGATGAAGAGATCGAAAAATACAGCGTCCTGCGGGCGTATATGGCGGTCGACCGGAGCGAGGTCTGCGTCATCATGATTGATGCGACGGTCGGTTTTACCGAGCAGGACAGCAAGGTTGCAGGGTATGCGCACGAGCAGGGCAAGGGATGTATTGTCGCGGTCAACAAGTGGGATGCGGTCGAGAAGGACGGGCGCACGATGCAGGAGTACCGCAGGAAGCTCGAGAGCGATTTTTCGTTTATGTCCTATGTGCCGTTCCTGTTTATCTCGGCCAAAACCGGACAGCGGGTTGACAAGCTGTATGGGCTGATTAACTTTGTCAACGAGCAGAATGCCATGCGGATTTCGACCGGAAAACTGAACGATCTGCTCGCCTATGCGACTGCGCGCGTCCAGCCCCCGACCGACAAGGGCAAACGCCTGCGCATCTTCTACTGTACACAGGCGAGCACCCGTCCGCCAACGTTTGTCTTTTTCTGCAACAACAAGGAGCTGTTCCATTTTTCCTACCAGCGCTACCTCGAAAACCAGATCCGGGAAACATTTGGGCTGGAGGGGACACCGGTGCGGATCGTCGTGCGGGAGCGCGGGGATGGGAAGGACTGAGGACGGTTTGAGAAGCTATGCGGAAAGTTCCGCCGGCCTTTGTCCCGGACCGAGAGCCGCTGGTTCACGCTGGCTGACCCGGGACACTGCTGCGGGCTTTCCTGTAAGCCGCGGTGAAGCGTTTCGGAGCGCCGCCGCAGAGGGTTCCTGACGCGGGGGTAGAACTCCGCATATCCCGGCGCGTGCCGCATAGGATAGATACGGGCGCGCAGAAGAGAGGTGTTTTTTATGCAGACAGTGGCTTTTGCATCTGTCAACTGGAAACTCTGCCTGTTTGCAGCGGTTGTGGCACTGGTTTCCTATCTGTTGGGGAGTGTCAGTTTTGCGGTGATCGTCTCGCGGATTGGCGCCAAAGACGATGTGCGCAACCATGGCAGCGGAAACGCGGGCATGACCAACATCCTGCGCAGCTATGGAAAAAAGATGGCGGCATTCACCGCCATCGGCGACTTTGGCAAGGGGGTAATTGCGGTCGCGCTTGGGAGGATCATCTTTTCCCTGGCAGGGATTCAGGGGATCGACGCCGGTTATATTGCGGGCCTGTTTGTCATCCTCGGGCATCTCTACCCCCTCTTTTTTGGCTTTAAGGGTGGCAAGGGGGTCCTCACCAGCCTGGGCGCGGCGGTGATCGTCAGCCCCATCCCGTTTCTGGTGATCGCGGGTATCGCGATCCCGACGGTCTTTGCGGTCAAGATTGTTTCGCTGATCTCGGTTATTGGCTTTGCCCTCTACCCATTTGTCGTGGTCGCTGTCGACCTGCTGCTCGACAAGCCGCTCTGGGGGGAGCTGCTCTTTTCGCTGATTGTCAGCAGTCTGGGCATCTGGAAGCACCGCAGCAACATCCAGCGGCTGCGTGCGGGTACGGAATATAAATTCGGGCAGAAAAACAAAGACTGAGAACCTGTTTCGTATTTCTTTCTGCAAGGGGGCTTTTTCACTTGCAAAAAGCCCCCTCTTGCCGCTTCGCGGCAATTCACCCGAAAAATGCGCTTCACAGGATAAAGTATTTCGCTCATTGCGATGAGCGACCAAAGGCCCTGCCTTTGGAAACCGCGATTTTTTGAAAAAAATCGAGTAAAACTTTAAATTATGGAACAGAAGAATTCGCCCAGCCTGCCGGGGTGGGGCCTGCGGGGAGGGGGCGCCGACCCCTAACCCGCAAGACAGCCCGCAGGGGCGTCGCGGCGTATGCCGCGCTTCGGCGTTAGCCGAGAAGCCCCGAGGAAGGCGCTTTGCGCCTGTCAGTTTGGTCTGGAACCAAACTGACGCTGTCTCACTGCCCCTTGACCCCGCAATTTTTTGGAAAAAATTGAGTAAAACTTTCGTTTTGGGAAAAAAGCGGCACCCGGCCCGCAAGGCAAACTGAGGGGGCGTCGCGCGAAGCGCGCTTCGGGCTAAAAGCCCGAGAAGCCCCCCGAAGAAGGGCGCTTGCGCCCCGGAAGTTTGGGCTGGAACCCAAACTCCCGTTGCCTCACTGCCTTTGGAAACCGCAATTTTTATCGTAAAATTGGGTAAAACTTTAGATGCGAAATAGGCCCTGAGAATCTGCGGCAGCAGTGAAAAATAGAACCATGTTTTTTCGACAGGAAATGGTGTGGACGTCATAACAGGAACAGGAGGAACTGCGAATGGCAAAAATCTGGATTTTGGGCGCGGGCGGTATGGGTGTCTCGATGGCCGTCATGTGCGCGAACAATGGGCATCAGGTGAATCTGTACTCCCCGTTCGAACAGGAGATCGAGACTCTTTTGACCGAGCGGGAGCACAAAAAACTGCTGCCCGGCATCCGCATCCCCGACGGAGTCTCCATGACTTGTACGCTGCCGGAGCGGATCGACGCCGATCTCGCGATCGTTGCGACCCCGTCGTTTGCGGTGCGGGGGATCTGCGGCGAGCTAAAAGGCCGGATCGGCCCGGATACAGTGCCTGCCTGTGTTTCCAAAGGGTTTGAGAAGGGCAGTCTCAAGACCCTTTCGGACGTGATGCAGGAGGAGCTGCCTATCCATCAGAGCGTCATGCTTTCAGGCCCGTCCCATGCGGAGGAGATCGCGCGCGGGGTGCCGACTACAGTGGTTGCGGCGAGCCGGAGCCGCGCCACTGCCGAGCGTGTGCAGGACATGCTGATGAACAGATGGTTCCGGATTTATGTCAGTGACGATGTGGCCGGAGTGGAGCTGGGCGGCGCACTCAAAAACGTGATTGCTCTGGCCGCCGGGATTGTGGACGGCCTTCAGCTGGGGGATAACCCCAAAGCGGCCCTGATGACCCGCGGGATCACTGAGATTGCGCGGCTGGGGGTCGCGATGGGAGCCTCGACCGAGACGTTTGCCGGCCTTTCGGGGATCGGTGACCTGATCGTCACCTGTACGAGCGTCCATTCCCGCAACCATCGCGCGGGCGAACTGATCGGGAAGGGCCGCACCGCCACACAGGCGATCGAAGAGGTCGGCATGACGGTCGAGGGATACACCGCCGCAAAATGTGCGTACCAGCTCGCACAGCGTACGGGGGTGGAGATGCCGATCATCGAGCAGGTCTACCGGGTGCTTTATGAGGATAAAAAGCCCTCCGACGCGATCCGCGACCTGATGGGACGTCCGGCGCGGCATGAATCGGAGGTCATCTGGCTGTTGAGCGGCAAAAGATAAAACTGGTTTCTAACAGGATGCGCCTGTCCGGGTAAAACCGGACAGGCGCATTTTACAGCAGTTATTTCAGCCTTCTTTCAGATCAATCAGGTTGATCTCGGTCGTAATTTCCATATGCTGCATCGTGATGTCGTAGATGTTGAGCAGGTCCCCTGTGCGGATGGCGTCATAGATGGCGGTGTGTTCCCGCAGGGTCGCTTCCAGACGACCGGTATGCAGCAGCGACTTACTCGCGAGCTTCTGGATGCAGTAAATGTGGTTGCAGAACAGCTTGGACAGTTCTTCGTTTTCGAGCGACTCCACCACCGTCCGGTGGAATTGCAGATCGTAGCGCACAAATTCGGAAATCTCCCCATCCTCCTCGAACACTTTCCGCTGCAGGCCGAGCAGCTCCCCCAGCCTGCGGATCGACTCCTGCGCCTTGGGGGTGCGGAAATTCCGGGTCAGAACCACCGCGCTATAACATTCCAATGCACTGCGCACCTGGTTGTTTTTTTGAATCCGCTCCGGGGTGATCGCCTGAAGCTGGAATCCGCGGCTGGGCAGAATCTCAATCAGCCCCTCCTGTTCCAGCTTTTGCAGCGCGTCCCGCATGGGGGTGCGCGATACGCCGATCTCCTTTGCCAGCCTGGTTTCGGAATAGATCACCCCGTCCTCCAGCTGGTTTTCCTCGATCATCTCCCGCAGATGCTCATAAGCCCTGATCTGCAAAGGCGCCGTTTTCAGCAAAGGCGATCCCCTCCTCGGTTTTTCACGGGATTTTTTTCCGTTTCATAGCTGCGCCAAAGCTGCCAGGAATACCCCCGGCATTCCTGCATGTTTTTCCTGCATCTGCCTGGTTTCCTCTCTGCAAGCAGGGCCTACAGCGGTTCCGCCACAGATGTTTATTTGGGGTTGTATGGTCGCCAAACATGCTCCGCATACGGACGGATTTCTGCCCGCGCCTGAAAAACAAATCCTCATTTTTCAGGGTGTTGGCTATATTATAACATACTCTCCGGTTTTGTGACAGTTTTTTTCCGCCTTTTTGCCAGAGGGTATTTTCTTTGCCGGTTTTACAGAGAAGAAACCGGCATTGTGCAAAAATACTGATTTTTTACCGGAAAGTTTTCTTGCAACAGCACCAAAACCGGTTGACCGGTATACCGGAATACTGTATAATGAAGACAACACACAGACCAGAGGAGGATTCTATGGAACAGATTGGATTTATCGGATTGGGAATCATGGGGCTTCCCATGGCCAAGCGGCTTTTGGAAGCAGGCTATCAACTTCTGGTAAACGATGTCAGCCAGGAGCGGGTGGAGATCCTGACCAGGCTCGGCGCCCGTTCCGCTGCGTGTTCGCAGATCGGGCAGGAGTGCGGTCTGGTATTTACCATTCTGCCCAATGGAAGCATTGTCCAGCAGGTCCTGTTTGCCCCGGATGGGGTGGCCGGATCTCTTGCGCCCGGCAGCCTGGTGGTGGATATGAGCAGTGTCACCCCCGGCGACTCCAAGATATGTGCTGAAAAACTGGGGGCGCTCGGGTGCCGGTTCCTGGACAGCCCGGTCAGCGGTGGGGAACCCGGCGCGGTCAATGGTACGCTGGCATTTATGGTGGGCGGGGATTCCGCGGATTTTGAACGCGCAAAACCCTGTTTTGAGGTGATGGGCGCTTCCGCCACGCTGGTCGGCCCTGTCGGGAGCGGGTCGGTGACCAAGCTCGCGAACCAGATCATTGTAAACATGGGGATCGCTGCGGTATCCGAGGCGATGGTGCTTGCAACCAGGGCCGGGGCCGATCCGGGGCGGGTATTTCAGGCAATCCGGGGTGGCCTGGCAGGAAGTGCGGTCCTGGAAGCCAAGGCGCCCATGATGCTCCGGCGGGATTTTAAGCCGGGCGGCAAAATCTCCATCAATCATAAGGATGTCAAAAATGTGATTGCGACCGCCCATGAACTGGACGTGCCGCTTCCGCTGACTGCGCAGCTCTTCGAGATCATGCAGGCGCTCAAGGTGGGCGGACACATGGACGAGGATCACAGCGGGATTGTGCAGTATTTTGAGCGGCTCGCGGGTGTGGTCGTCGAATCCAGCTATAGAGAGGGGGAATCCTAGATGGAACAGGTCCAGCCGGTGGGAACCTCGATACTTGCGCAGCTGCCCGCCACAGACAGGAGCGGGGTTGGAGCGCTGCTGTCGGAGGAGCTTGCACAGAGTGCGCAAAAGGTAGTCGTACTGGATGATGATCCTACCGGCGTCCAGACGGTGCATGGAGTGCCGGTCTATACCGACTGGACGCCTCAAACGGTGCGGCAGGCGTTTGAAGAGCCGGGCAGGATGTTTTTCATCCTCACCAATTCACGGAGCATGACCGTCCCGCAGACGACTGCCGCACATCGGGAGATTGCGGAAGCGGTAACCCTTGCGGCGCGCGCAGCCGGAAAAGACTATATCCTCATCAGCCGCAGCGATTCCACCCTGAGGGGGCACTATCCGCTGGAAACCGCAGTGCTGCGCGAGACGCTCGAGTCCTGCGGCGCGGCGCCGTTTGACGGGGAAATCCTCTATCCATTTTTTCTGGAAGGCGGACGGTTTACCCTCAACAATATACATTATGTGAAAGAGGGGAACCAGCTGATCCCAGCGGGACAGACCGAGTTTGCCAAAGACCGCTCGTTCGGGTATACCGCCTCAGCGCTGCCCGACTGGTGCGCGGAGAAATCGGGCGGCGCGGTGCGGGCGGAAGAGGTTGTCTGCATCTCGCTCGAGGACCTGCGTGCAATGGACTACGACAAGATTACCCAGCAGCTCCTGTCGGTCAAAAACTTTGGAAAGGTGATCGTCAACAGCGCGGATTATCAGGACGTCGAGGTGTTTGCAGTCGCGTTTCTGCGGGCGCTGCGCACCGGGAAACGGTTCCTGTTCCGCAGTGCCGCCGCTGTCACCAGGGTGCTGGGCGGCGTCCCGGAACGGCCCCTGCTCACCCGCGCCGAGCTGGTTCCGCAGGAGAACCGCAACGGCGGTGTGGTCCTGATCGGTTCGCACGTCAACAAAACCACCCAGCAGATGGAAGAACTGCGCAGCTGCCGGTATCCCATCGCGTTCATCCAATTTGACCAGCATCTCGTGCTGCAGCCCGGCGGATTGGAAGGGGAGGTCAAACGGGTGGTGGCGCTGGCACAGGACAAAATCCGCGCCGGACAGAGTGTGGCAGTCTATACCCGGCGGGACCGGTTTGACCTGCCCACCGGGGACCCCGACAAACAGCTCGAAGTTTCGGTGCGGATTTCGGACGCTGTGACCAGTATCATCGGTTTGCTGGAGGTGCGCCCCAACTTCATCATCGCCAAAGGCGGGATTACCTCGAGCGACGTGGGAACCAAGGCGCTCCGGGTGCATCGCGCCGAGGTGATGGGACAGATCAAACCCGGGATTCCGGTCTGGATGACCGGTCCCGAAAGCAAATTCCCAGGGATGCCATATGTGATCTTTCCAGGAAATGTCGGGGAACGGGAAACGCTGCGGGAAGTGGTGGAACTCCTGATGGGAGACGCCTGACCCAAGCGCCGTCTGTAAAACCAGCTCATGTACTGCGAAGGGCGGCGTATGCGGCATAGAATGGGAAACAGCATTTACGACAGATGAGAAAAAGACAGACAGAAAAGAGGTCCTGAGAAGAGAAAAAACGAAAGATGGAATCCGCGTGATCGCGCGGGGAGAAAGGGGAATCGCTGTGAAACAGAAAACCATGCTCCGATTGTTGGCAGTCGCTCTCGTGCTGATGTTGGTCAGCTGCATCGGCGCGAGCCTGATTCAGACGGATATGGGCAGGATACAGATTATGGATGTTAAAATTCCCATGCCGCAGGGGGAAACGCTGCGGGTTCTGATCCATAAGCCCGAAACCGCCAGCAGGGAAAATCCGGCGCCCTGTGTTATCACCAGCCATGGCTACCACGCCACCCTTGAGACGCAGGACATCACCTCGATCGAGCTTGCGCGGCGCGGATTTGTGGTATTCAATATGGACACCTACAGTGCAGGCGATTCCTCCGGTACGGTGGAAGAGTACGCTTATAACCGCAGCTACTACGGGTTGGGTATGCTCCAACTGGTGGAGTATGTCTACCAGAATATTGACTATATCGACAGGGACCGGATCGGCATTACCGGACATTCGACCGGCGGACGAAACGTGTCATTTACGCTGGACGCCTACGGGCGCAATGAGCATGGGAAGGTCTACGCCGACCAGCCTGCGGACGGCGGCGACTATTCCACCAAGGTTCGATCGGCTCTGATTCTCGCGTTTTTCCCCGACCGTTACCTGTTGAGCAACCTGCCCAGCGGCGTAAACGTGGGGATCAACTTCGCCCGATATGACGAGGGCGCTCCTGTGCAGGTGAGCAAGGTGGATGGTTACCAGTGGCCGGATATGACTGTATCCCCGGAGGCGAAATTCTTCATCAACCAGGCCGTCCCCGGCACCTTCACAATGGATACCAGCATCTCGGCCAGTCCCGAAACCGGAAAAGATGTGGTGGAACTGTCCGGCTTTGACAATCATGAGAAGGTCGAGATCGGGCGCTACTATGGCGACATTGCGGATGGTTCGATGCGAGTGGTCTACAACCCGCCCACCAGCCATCAGTGGCAGTTCTTCTCCGCGCAGAATGCGACCATCACCAATCAGTATTTTATGGATACACTGGGCGCGCCGAACCCCATCGCGGCAGGCAGCCAGCTCTGGTTCCTCAAAGAATGCTTCAACGCGCTCGGTCTGATCGGATTTTTCCTCTTCCTGCTGCCGTTCGCCTGTCTGCTGATGAAAACGGCGTTCTTCTCGGGAATCCGGGAGGAAGTCCCTGCGGCCAAGCCGCAGCCGGCCGATTCCAGAGGCCGTCTGATCTCGATCATCAGCCTGGTGCTGCTGGCGGTCATTCCGGGCGCAACGGTAATGCCGACCTTCTCCGGTCTCGCTTACGGGAAAATTTTTACCGATGGCGTGGCGAACAACAGCACCCCCTTCTTCCCGCAGCCCGGCCCTAACGCGATTATCGTCTGGGCGCTGGTCAACGCGGCTGCCGCTATCGCGATCTTTGCAGCGGGATATTTCCTCTATGGCAGGGAGCATGGAGATAACCCGGATCGGTGGGGCGTCCGGACCACATGGACCAATGTAGGCAAATCCGCCCTGCTGGCGTTCCTGGTCACCTCGGTGGCGTACAGTTTTGTCCTGCTTGCCGACCGGTTTTTCATCGTGGACTTCCGGTTCTGGAGTTTCGCGATCCGCGCCGCTGACGGCAACATCCTTGCGCTGGTCCCGCACTATCTGCCGTTTATGCTTGTGTTCTGGCTGGTCACTTCGTTTATGGTGAATGCCAGCGCCCGCACCGAGACGAAAAAAGAGTGGCAAAATACTGCGCTTTGCGTGGCGGTCAATGTGGCCGGGCTGCTCGGATTGATCGCGATTCAGTTTGCAGTGCTCTTCTCCACCGGTGTGGCGATGTGGAATGCCAACCGGTCGTGGGTCAACATCTGTCTGATTATCCCGTTCGTCCCGATGATGATTGCCGGTACAGTGATCGTGCGCAAGTCGTTTAAGCATACTGGTACCATCTATTTCGGTGCATTTTTAATGGCGCTCGTATCCACCCTTATCATGGTGGCAAACGCCAACACCATCCTGCGGCTCTGAGCATTCCGACGGGGGCTCCGCCCCTCGACCCCGCCACCTTTGAAAAGGTGGACGAAACTTTTCGTTATGAGAGAGAAGAGAACTTCTCCCAGCTTGCCGGGGTGGGGCCTGCGGGGAGGGGTCGCTGACCCCTAACCCGCAAGACAGCCCGCAGGGGCGTCGCGGCGTATGCCGCGCTTCGGGCTGAAAGCCCGAGAAGCCCCGAGGAAGGCGCTTTGCGCCTGTCAGTTTGGTCCGGAACCAAACTGACGCTGTCTCACTGCCCCTCGACCCCGCCACCTTTGAAAAGGTGGACGAAACTTTTCGTTATGAGAGAGAAGAGAACTTCTCCCAGCTTGTCGGGGTGGGGCCTGCGGGGAGGGGTCGCTGACCCCTCGCCCGCAAGGCGCATTCTGCCCGAGCGTCGCGTGAAACGCGCTCCGGGCTGAAAGCCCGAGAAGCGACGGGCGTTGTTTTGGTCTGGAATCCAAAACAACATGCGCCCGGTGACCCCTAGCCCGCAAGACAGCCCGCAGGGGCGTCGCGGCGTATGCCGCGCTTCGGCGTTAGCCGGGAAGCCCCGAGGAAGGCGCTTTGCGACTGGAAGTCTGGTCTGGAACCAGACTTCCGCTGGAAAAGTGGATGAAACTTTTGATGCGATAGAAAACAGGTTTTCAGAATTTCTCCGACGGACTGGGGGGACACAAACGCCCCCCAGAGCCGCTTTTCCGCGTCGGCTGGCCTATGATGCTACACAGCGGCAGTGAAAAAATTGGGCAAAACTTTAATCAGGAGGGATTGGAATGTACAGGCGTCTATCTTACACGCTGAATGTCCGGGACCATGCGTTTCCCGGCGCGCCCACCATGCGGATCGAACCGTTTGAGTCGATGCAGAAGGGCGACCGGCTCAATACCTACAATGTGACCCTGTTCAACCATTTCGGCACCCACATGGATGGACCGAACCATTTTAACGGGCAGGGCAGACAGCTCTATGAGCTGGAGCTTTCGACCTTCATTTTTGAAAAGCCTCTTCTGGTGGATATCCCCAAGGGCAGGGGGGAGTTGGTGGAGCCGGAGGAACTGATGCGGTTTGACGAGGCGATCCGCGCCGCAGACCTGCTGCTGGTCCGCAGCGGATTCTCGGCTATGCGTGCTTCGGATAACCGGGCCTACTCGGAAGAGGGGCCTGCCATCTCCGCGCGGGCGGCAGAACTGATTGTCGAGCGGTATCAGAATCTGAAAGCGGTGGGCATGGACTGGATTTCCTTGTCTTCTCCGCTGCATCTTGAGGATGGGATCCGGGCGCATCAGATCATGCTTGGAAAAACCGGGGCAGAACCGGTGCTGATTATTGAGGACATCGACCTTTCCGGGCTTGATCCGGATACACTTGAAACCGTGTTTGCACTGCCTCTGTTTATAGAGGGAATTGACAGCGCACCAGTCACAATCCTCGCAAAAATCAGGGATTGAGTCGGAAACTGGCAAAAATCCCCCAAAATCAGCGGATTAGGACAGGAAATCCTGTGCCGCTGGCTTGCTGAAAAAGGGGTGGTATACCGGCTGAGATACCTCCTCTTTTTGGACCGCTTTTCAGGGTGAAACGGACGGTGATATACGCTGAAAGCCGCTTTTTATGCGGGTTTATGGATTTTAAAAAGTTTCTGAATTTTTTTTGCAAAACTGCTTTGGTTTCTGTTGGGACGTACGAATATAAAGAGTAGAGACCTGTGACAAAAAGTATAGTTTTTGTCACAGGTCTCTCTTTTTGTTTTTTCT
>NZ_QZEG01000069.1:0-13526 GCF_009917605.1 Anaerotruncus sp. 1XD42-93
GCAGGATGCGCCTTGCGGGCTAGGGGTCACCGGGCGCATGTTGTTTTGGATTCCAGACCAAAACAACGCCCGTCGCTTCTCGGGCTTTCAGCCCGAAGCGCGTTTCACGCGACGCTCGGGCAGGATGCGCCTTGCGGGCTAGGGGTCAGCGACCCCTCCCCGCAGGCCCCACCCCGGTAGATGGGGAGCGCTCTTTTATCTGACCCTGATTGAAAAGTTTCGTCCACCTTTTCAAAGGTGGCGGGGTCAAGGGGCAGAACCCCTGACGCGCTCCGCAGAGCGCGGAATGCTTTATCCTGTGAAGCGCATTTTGAGGGGTGAATTGCCGTGAAGCGGCAAGAGGGGGCTTTTTGCAAGTAAAAAAGCCACCTTTCCAAAAGATTTCAAACAAATTTTCGGACAAAAGATAAAATTTTTCATTTTGGGAGATACAACAGATGACAACATCAGAGCTTGTTTTAACGCTCGCGGGCGCGCATGGGGTAGCCGGTTCCGAAGGGAAAGCTGCCGGACTTGCCCGCGGGCTTCTTTCCGCATGTGGACCCTGTGAACAGACGCCGCTCGGAAGCCTGATCTGCCGGGTATGCACCGCGCCGGAGGACAGGCCCCACATCCTGTTGGTGGCGCATATGGACGAGATCGGTATGGTGGTGACCCATATCGACGACAATGGTTTTCTGCGGGTAGGAAACTGCGGCGGTGTTGACCGCGCGACCCTGCCCGCTGCACAGATACAGGTGCACACTAAAGACGGAATTCTGGAAGGGGTGGTCTGCACCATCCCGCCCCACCTGAACCCGGACGAGTCCAAAATTCCGAAGATGGAGGAATTCAGCATTGACGTTGGGCTGGACGCGGAAACCGCCCGGGAGCGGATCCAGCTGGGGGATCGTGTTTCGGTGCGTTCAGAGGGATGTGAACTGCTCAACCGAAGGGTAGCCTCAAAATCCATCGATGACCGCGGCGGCTGTGCAGCAGTCATTCTGGCTGCCCGCAGGCTGGCGGACTGCGCACCGCTTGGCTGTTCGGTTTCGGCGGTGCTCTCCACCCTTGAGGAGGTTGGCGGACAGGGGGCAAAGACTGCGGCTGCTGCCCTCCGCCCGACCCATGCGATCGCGGTGGACGTGTCGTTCGGCTATACGCCCGACTCCCCGAAGCACAAGTGTGGGGAACTGGGGAAAGGCCCGATGATCGGGATCGCTCCTGTGCTTGACAACCGGATGTTTGAAGACCTGAAAGACACGGCAAAACGGCATGGGCTTCCGTACCAGATCGAGGTGATGGGCGGCGAGACCGGCACCGATGCCGACGCGGTTGCAGTTGCGGGGAGCGGCGTGCGCACCGGAATGGTTTCGATCCCGCTGCGGTATATGCATACACCAGTTGAGGTGGTTTCGGCAGCGGATGTGGAAGCAGCGGCAGACCTGCTCGCGGCCTATGTGATAGATACATTTGGAGGGAATGGATGATGGACGATCAAATGTTAAAAACCCTCTGTGGGCTTCCGGGGGTATCCGGCGCTGAAGAACCGGTCCGGTACGAGATTCTCAAGCAGATTGAAGGGCACTGCATCTATCGGGTTGACCCGCTGGGCAACGTCCTCGCGTTCAAAAAGGGGCGGCAGGAGCCTGTACATTCGATGCTTTTTTCGGCGCATATGGACGAGGTTGGTCTGATCGTAACCTATATCGAGGAGAGCGGCCTTCTGCGGTTTACAACGGTAGGCGGCATCGACCGGCGGGTTTTGCCGGGCAAGACGGTGCGAATTGGAGAGCAGCCCGGTGTGATCGGCTCCAAGGCGGTACATCTGAAATCCGCGGAAGAGAAGGACAAAGCACCGGCACTGGATGCGCTCTATATTGACATCGGGGCCTCCAACCGGGAGGAAGCGGAAGCAAAGGTCACGCTGGGGGACCGGGCAGTTTTTTGCACCCATTATTGCGAGATGGGGGATGGATTTCTGCGGGGCCGCGCGCTGGATGACCGCCTTGGATGCGCCCTGCTGATCGAGATGCTCCGAGGGGAACTGGAATACGACGCACATTTTGCGTTTACTGTGCAGGAGGAGACCGGCACAACCGGCGCCAAAACAGCCGCAGCCCAGATCGGGGCTGAGATTGGGATCGCGGTGGAGACAACCACCGCCTGTGATCTTCCGGATGTCCCGCCGGAAAAGACGGTCTGCGCGCTGAAAAAGGGTCCGGTCCTCTCGTTCATGGACCGCGGTACCGTCTACGACCTCGCACTCTACCGGCGCGCGCTCGAAACCGCACAGGAGAAGGGGATTCCCTGCCAGCCAAAAGCGGGCGTCTACGGTGGGAACGAGTCCCGCTCGGTGCAGACTGCCGGAAATGGGGCACAGGTTCTGGCGGTTTCGGTCCCCTGCCGGTATCTGCATACGCCGTCCTGCGTTGCCCATCGCTCGGATGCAGACAATACGCTTGCACTGTTACGGGCGTTGAATGGCGCATTTGGCGGATGATCCGGTTTGTCACCCCGGAGTGGGAAGCAGAACTGACACAGAATTGTGGACGATTTGGAATATTTGACTGCAAAATATACGCACAGTATCAAACCTATGGTGCACAAAGCGGGATTGTCGATTTCTGGCTTGTGCAGGATGCGCAAGACCGCACAGTTGGCCTACTATCGCGTCTGGAAGGGCGATTTACCGCCGCGGCAGGAGAATCGGCGGATATGGAAGAACTCTCCTGGTTTTTGCGACATGCGGGAGGCCGATCGGCAGAGGGGGAAAAACCGCTGATTGCGCGGGTTTTTCCAGGCAGAGAGCTGCTTTCTGCACCGATTCTGCGGCAGGACCGGCCACATGATTTGGAACCTGCCAACCGGCAGATTGTGGAGGCAGAGCGGCTGTCCGATGTGTTCGGCCTGCTCTGCAAATCCGACCCGCAGTTTGCGGAACAGGCGCATTACAACGCATGGCTGGCGGAGACCTCCCACAAGGTGCGGCATCGTTTGATGCAAATTTTTATACTTAAAATTGATAATCAAAACATTTCTACCGCAAGTATGATTTATCTTGCGCCTAGGCGCGCCATACTGGCTGGAGTAGCAACCGACCCTGCCTGGCGCGGACAGGGATATGGACGCATGGTGGTCGAGCATACCTGCGGTGCGGCGCATCGGCAGGGACAGCAGCCGTGGGTATTGGCGGCAAACGATGGTCTCGAAGCGTTTTATATTGGATGCGGTTTTTCGCCAGCCGGACGCTGGGCAAGGGCCGAATGGGAAGGGGATAACGGATGATCGAGCATTTTTTTGAGGTAAGCCCATACATACAGGAGCAGGCGGAACGGGCATTGGAGCGATGCTCAGGGGCATTCGCGCGGATTGAGGAGATCAGCGAATATAACGCGGCGAAGGTACTCGCGGCGTTTGGACATCAGCATGTGAGCGAAAGCCACTTTGCGGGTTCAACCGGCTACGGATACGGGGACCGCGGTCGGGAAACGCTCGACGCAGTGGTTGCGGAGATTTTTGGCGCGGAGGATGCACTGATCCGGCACAACTTTGTATCAGGCACCCATGCAATCACCACTGCACTGTTCGGGGTTCTTCGTCCGGGTGACCGGATTGTCTCGCTGACCGGCCTGCCCTATGACACCCTACAGCCGGTACTGGGGATTGTCGAAGGAGGAAGCGGGTCACTCCGGGAATTCGGGGTGATCTATGAACAGTTGGACCTGCTTGCGGACGGCTCCCCTGATTATGACGGGATTGCGCAGGCGGTTTCTGGGGTAAAGGTAGCCTATTTGCAGCGTTCACGCGGCTACTCGCTGCGGGAGTCACTTTCGATCGCCCAGATCGAGAGAATCTGCGCATTGGTGCGGCGGGCAAACCCGGACGCCATCCTCATGGTGGACAACTGTTATGGAGAATTTGTCGAGAAGCAGGAACCGACCCAGGTAGGCGCGGATTTGATCATCGGTTCCCTCATAAAGAATCCGGGCGGCGGGATTGCAAAAACAGGAGGCTATATCGCCGGACGGGCCGACCTGATCGAGCAGTGCGCCTGCCGCCTGACTGCTCCGGGTGTGGGCAAGGAGGTTGGATGCACACTGGGGGAAAGCCGCGGGATGTTTATGGGACTGTTCTTCGCGCCCACAGTGGTTGCGTCGGCGGTCAAGACAGCGGTGTTTGCCGCCGCGCTGTTCGAGCAGCTTGGGTTCCCGGTCTATCCCCGGTTCGACCAACCGCGCGCCGACATCATTCAAGCGGTGGAGCTGGGGTCAGCCAAACGGCTGTCTGCATTTTGTGCAGGTGTGCAGCGGGGCGCACCGGTTGACGGATTTGTCACCCCCGAGCCGTGGGACATGCCTGGGTATGACAGCCAGGTGATTATGGCGGCGGGTGCCTTTACGATGGGTGCGTCGATTGAACTTTCTGCCGATGGCCCCATGCGGGAGCCTTATGCCGCATGGATGCAGGGGGGCATTACCTGGCCCAGCGGAAAAGCCGGGGTGATTCTGGCGGCACAGTCGCTGTATAAGGCCGGGGAGCTGCCAGAGGGATAAGGGATTTCCTGTGACGCCCTGTCGGCAGATTTCCGCACGATTTTTTGAAACATTGGAAATCCGCAAAGAATGCCGGTATTTTTGAGGCTTTGACAGCCGATGGTGCAGTTTCTAAAAAAGATGGACAGCAACAGAATTTTCTGTTGCTGTCCATTTTCCGTTATTTTTATGCTGGCGAAAGACCCGCCCAGACAATGTCGAATGGTTGTGAATACGGCTTCTTAGAACCTATTCAGCATTTTATTTATGCAAGGGGGCTTTTTCTCTTGCAAAAAGCCCCCTCTTGGCTCTGACTGCAAGCCAAAGCCAATTCACCCGAAAAAAGCGCTTCCCAGGATAAAGCGTTCCGCCGCGTATGCGCGGCGGCGGGGGCTCTGCCCCTCGCCCCCGCGATTTTTTGAAAAAAATCGAGTAAAACTTCAGCTGCTGAACAGGCTCTAAGAGATCACAATACTCTCGATGAGGATATCCTCGGTGGGGACATTTTCCTCCGAGCGCGGGGAATTGGCAATTTTTTCAACCACGTCCATCCCCTCGACAACCTGTCCAAAGACGGTATCCTTGAAATCATAATTGGGGATACCGCCATATTTGACATACCGGTTGATGACCTTTTCAGGGAATCCGCCTGCCATCATCTCCTGAAGCAGCTCATCACTGATCATCGTATTCTGAATGATGTAAAATTTGCTGTCATTGGTGTCGCGCAAGCCGCGGTTATCCATCGCCAACGCGCCGTTGAAGTGCCAAAGATTGAGGCTGTATTCATCCGCAAAGCGGGAACCAAAACTGCTCTCCCCACCCTCTCCGGTGCCCTGCGGGTCGCCCGCAGCCGCACGCACATTGGGAAGGACTTCGTAAAATTTGGTATTATTGTAATAACCTTTCTCCGCAAGTGCGATGAAATTTTCGACTGCCCTGGGGGCCTCCTTCGCATAGAGGACTGCCTTGATCTCTCCGAGAGAGGTCTTAATGGTAGCGTACTTGGCATCTCCATCCGCACCGCGGAACTGGATCAGGTCAATCGAAGATTCATCAATTTTGTTGTTATGAATCTCGATTTCCTGCGGGGTGACAGGCATAGGCCCTTCTACCATCGGGGTGGGATTGGAAGAAACCTGACTGCTCTCCACCGGTGCAGGCTTAGTGGTTCCACAGGCAGAAAGACACACAAATGCAGATAAGGCTACGCATAAAAGGAATGTGATCTTTTTCATAGGACAGTCACCTCCGTAATCCAAAAACAATTTTGGTGTAATAGACATCGAATCGGGAATGAACAGGATATACACGAACAGTTCCTATATTATACCATAATCGCGGAGCGATATGGTATAATTGGCCATCGGGACGGAAGCAGGCTCTGCCTGCGCATCGTCCTGGCCATAACTCGGGTATAATAGCTGTTTTGCAGCTATTATACCACAAAAAACCGTAAAATCAATCGCTGTCCACAGAATTGTTACAATTGGGAATACGGATGGCAACCAGCGCATGTTTCTCAACAAGCAGAAACGCCGCCGGTTGTCACCGGCGGCGTTGTATTTTATTTTTGGAAGCTAGCACATGGGATTTTACCATTACCACAACTGATACAGAAAAACCATCCTGTTTTTGCGGTATTCCCTTTCTGAAAGATGTGAAATCTATCTGCAAGTAACATCAAATCGAACTGGCCGCTGTTACCTATACGGCAAGATGGTTTATGCGTCTTGTTGAGATAGAAATTCCTTTCACTCACTGCTTTGGGACTCTGCGCCTGCTTCTGACTGTTTTTTCCGGATATTTACGATAGATTCGCTTATTTCAGGATTCTGTTGCCGCGATTACGACCGACCCTCCAGCCGCCAAACTGCAACCTCTATCTCCTGTTTTCTGAATTCCGGATTAAAACCGGCATCCCGGCGCACAGTCCCAATTTTTTGATGCGGGACTATTCTGCTCATCGTACATCGGAACCACCGCCTTCCTTTTTTCTATGGCTTTATTATAGCGCAGATCAACGACAAAATCAATGGTAATTATCAACAATTATTATAAAATTATATATGCAATATACAATAAAGGCCGTTTGCTGGCAACAAAAGCGGTTGTAGTTCAATATTATGAAAACGCCGCCGAAAATACCGGCGGCGTTTTATTTTTAGCATCAAGTGGATACTGTGATACTACCACTATTCATAACCAAATTGGCACTATCCCCATTTGTAACATTTACAGAATACTCTCCTGTTCCGCTAATCGCAATTCCAACTCGGATTTTTTTGCTAGGTATAGCTTTAGTAGCTAGCACTTTTCCATCAGGAAATATTTGTCCCGATACAGTTGAATTTTTAGGAGTAGTTGCAAATGTAGCCTCCATTAAAATCGAGCCATCATCCTTAATATAAAATCCCGTTCCAGAAGTAGCAGTATACTTTGTGGTCGTTTTAGCCTTGATGGTGTTTTTTGTCAAAGAATATGTGGTTGCTCGAGGAACAGGAGATGCCGCCACTATTTCTACTGGAAAACAAGAAACTTCTATGGAAGAACGATTTTTGAGGGCAGACTCTATAAATGCTTCTTTATCCAGAGTTCCATTTT
Source organism: Anaerotruncus sp. 1XD42-93 (assembly GCF_009917605.1). NCBI lineage: Bacteria > Bacillati > Bacillota > Clostridia > Eubacteriales > Oscillospiraceae > Anaerotruncus > Anaerotruncus sp. 1XD42-93. The sequence goes on from NZ_QZEG01000069.1 coordinate 7,119, forward strand.
TTATCTGTTCTTTAATTGTAAAAAATTCTGCTTCAGAAACCGCTTTGTCATATCCATCCACAATCGCGATATATATATTGGCCGTTTCATCATCTGACTTGGCCGAAGCCGGAAGAACAAGAGCAAATAACATGGCGACAGCAAGAACAATGCTGTATAATTTTTTCTCAAATTTCATCATTACATCTCCTCTCCTTGTAAATCCATTTTCTTAACCATTTACTAAACCAACGGATTTGGATCAAACCCAACCGCCAATGTACATACCATAATATGCAAACTGGCTTACACGTTACACATCAAAATCACCCCTTTCCTTTTTATTGTTTTATTATATCACAAACATGCTGTAAGATCAACAGTTACAATAAAAAATAAATATATAAAATACGGACAAGAATCGTTGTTGACATTTGGCAAAAGATAGATTATTATGTGTAATGTAAATTGCGGAAAGAATTTACTAAGGGCGCAGCACTGAAAAACAGGCATAAGCCGCCGCAAAAGGAGAATCATGTATATGGCGGACAATGAATATGGGCCAGACCTGCTGACGCTTGTGGATGACGAAGGCCAGGAGCACGAATTTGAGATTGTCGATTCGATCGAACACAACGGCGGGCAATACGTCGCGCTGGTGGCCAATTACGACGATCCGGACGAATCGCTTCAGGATGACGGCGAGCTGGTGATCCTCAAGTCGGTGATGGATGACGGCGAAGAATTTCTCGAGGCGATTGAGGATGAGGCTGAATTTGATGAGATTGCCGCGATTTTTATGGAGCGGCTGGAAGACCTGTTCGACTTCACGGAAGAGGACGAATAAACCATAAAAAGATTCCTGCTGTATGCGACAGCCCTGCCTAAAATACTCCGATAACTGTATCTAGGGAGTTTCGATTCGGCGTAGGATTGCAGACCTCCCCCCCTTGGGGAAGAAGGGAGCATGAGGCCGCTGAGAGAGCGTACCCACTCTGTCATACGACGGGGTTTACAGCCGGCAGGGCATCGGTACAGCGGGGATTTTGTATTTTTTGGCAGAAAATGCCGCAGGAACCGGCCCGCGGTTCCGTTTGTATATCCACCATTGGTGGAAAACGATCCGCCAAAGGGATCTCTTAGGGCGGAAAGGGGGAGGCGGATGTTGTTTTCATCGTGGCAGGACCGCTACCGGATGCGGTGGGAGCGGTTCTATACCTATGTCCGCACGACCCCGTGTTCGGTGGCAGAATGCCGGGATGATGCCGTTTTTTTCACTGCACCGCCCGTACGGGACCTGCTCGATCTCTGTGAGCAGCGCTCCGAGCTGGCCAATCATCTGGTAGCGGATCTGGGAAACCATCTTACGGAGCTGGACCCGTTTCGTGCGTGTCTCTGCGGGTTGCTGATCGGCCGGTATGGGGAGCGGGGCGCTGGCTCCGCGGATGCTGATCATGCATTGGCAGGCCGGTTTCTGTACACGCTGAATGCCTGCCTGCAATCTATAGAATTGATATGTGAGCGGCGCAGTATCCCTGTCGAGAAACTGCTCGACAGACCGGAAGCGCTTCCGCACTGTCTTTGCGCCCTTTTTGCGACCGATCCGGAGCCGGCTATGGCATCATTCGGGATGGGCTCACTCGCAACCGGATTGCTCTCCCGGCTTGCGGCAAGCCGGCCGTTGCGCGACCGGCTCCGGCAGGAAAAACAGGTGATTCCATTTTGCGAAGGCTTTGGAGAACTGTTTGACCCTGCACTCGTCTCCCTGCCGGGGCTGTTAAATATGGCGGAGGAAGGGACGGTTATCCTGCTCTCGCTGGAACGGAGGGTGGGTGTAGAGGCCGCATTCCGGCAGGTGGACAGCAATTTCCTGCTCTTCACCCTCTTGCAGAACCTCTTCCATCGGGAGGGGCTGCTCGAGCGATTCGGCGCGCCTAAGTTTGTCTATGATCCCGTACTTGACAAACTGTCCCGGCATCTGCCGCTTTCGAAAAAAGAACGCGTCCCCGATCTGCTGGAGGACAATGCCGGCTTTGATTACTACGCCCCATCTGCCTTACGTGCGGATGGACGTTTTGATATCCTGCATCTCGTGTGGGGAGAGGGCAGCCCCTGCACGCTTCCCCAACTGGACGGGAAAAACCTGCTTCTGCTCGCCCCGCTCACCCTGCCGCGCCGCTGGGGGGAGGAATTCATACTTGGGAGCCACCCACAGCTTCGCCCTGCCGCCACGATTACCCGCCTGCTGGACGAAGCGGAGGTCGCCGCGTTGACAGCCCGCATACGCACTTTGAACCTATCAAAGACTGGAAACCAATAGAGATTTAAAAGTTCTGGCCTCCGGATTCCTGCAAAATGGAAAAGGAGGCTTTTTTCTTGCCTCCTTTTCCACTCTTTTTACTTTTGCGCGACAGGTGAGAATTCCATCCGCGGTATCGTCCCTGCCTCCGCAGGCATCCGCCTGCCGGACAATGAGCAACGGCAGTATTCTAAAGAGCCTGTATGTGCGCGGCCTTGGACCCGCCGCATGGGCCTATATCGGCTATTCAGAAACCTGATTGAGCATATGCTTATGCGGCGCAGAGACGGTTACATCGTAACAGGAGAACGCAGAGTCGAGATGTTCCTTGGGGAGCTTGGGCGTGACAAGGCTGACGAGCGGGGCGACAAACAGGGATGCCACGATCGAGATGGCGCCGGCGGTGGTGGGGGCGGTGAATGGCGCGAAAAGGTTCCAGAGGTTGATGCCGATACCGGTGACAAAGCATGCCCAGACGCCCGCAGCGGTTGCGCCTTTCCAGAATAAACCGTACGCAAACGGACCGAGGAACGACCCGGCGAGCGCCCCCCACGAGAGGGACATCAGGGTGGTGATAAGGCTGTTGGGATTGAGCGCCAGCACAACCGAGAGTGCCACAAAGAAGATACAGAGTGCGCGAATCCAGATGAGCTGCCGCTTGTGGTCCATCTCCTTGAAGAGCAGCCCTTTCAGGAAATCGAGGGTGAAGGTGGAGCTGGAGGTGATGACCAGCGAAGAGAGGGTGGACATCGACGCCGAGAGCACGAGGATCATGACCACACCGATCAGCAGGTCGGGCAGGCAGGAGCCGAGCATCTCAGGGACAATATTGTCAAAGACCGGCTTGCCGCCCTCCGGAACCGGATAGTAGAGCCGTCCAAACGCACCCATGAAGTAGCTTCCGCCCGCAATGACGAGGGCAAAAAGGGTGGAAATGATGGTCCCAGCCTTGATGGACTTTTCATTTTTGATCGTGTAGAATTTATGTACCATCTGGGGCAGGCCGAGGGTACCGAGGCTGGTCAGGACAACCACTCCCAGCAGTCCGATGGGATCAGGGCCAAAGAACGAGACAAGCGCGCCGTTCAGATTGGGGGCAGTCTCGCTTGGAATCTGTGAAAGCTGGGCGAGTGCCGCCGGGAAACCGCCGCGTCCGTTCAGGATCGAAACCACAACCATCGAGATACCGGCCAGCATGACGATCCCCTGTACGAGATCGTTGAGCGCAGCCGCCATATACCCGCCGGCCACCACATAGATGCCGGTCAGGACTGCGATGCCGATCACACACCATTTGAAATCCAGCCCGAACGCCATTGCAAACAGCCCGGAAAGGCCCTTGTAGACCGAAGCGGAATAGGGCACCAGGAACACGAAGATCAGCACCGACGAGACGGTCTTGAGGGATTCACAGCGGTAGCGTTTGGCGAAAAAGTCGGGCATGGTGGCGGATTCGAGATGCTTGGTCATGACACGGGTGCGCCGTCCGAGCAGCACCCACGCAAGCAGGCTGCCGATCAGCGCATTGCCGATGCCGATCCAGGTGGCAGCGACGCCGAAGTTCCAGCCGAACTGGCCCGCGTAGCCGACGAATACAACCGAGGAGAAGTAAGAGGTACCGTAGGCGAACGCGGTAACCCACGGGCCGACATTGCGTCCACCGAGAACAAAGTCCCCGACGCTGGCGGCATTTTTGCGGCAGTAGAGGCCGATAAAGATGGTTACGGCAAAAAAGAGCAGGATCATCAGGATTTTTTCAAACATAGGGGTACCTCCTTTTGGCTTGGAGGGCAAAAAAACCGCCCTCCGGAAAATGGTTCCAGAGGACGGGAAAACCCGTGTTACCACCTCGGTTCACGGCAGCTTCGCAGCCTGCCGCCTCAGCAAGTACGCGCAAAAACAGCGGATACTCCGGCGCGTTAACGGGCGCATCCCGTCGCAGCCTACAGGGGGACGGCCCGTTCGGTGCGCGGCTACCACAGTGTATTCAGACCCGCCCGCCTGCCGCGCCTCTCATCTTCCGGCTGCTTTCTGTGGAGCAGAAAGGGTCCTACTTTTCCATGGTCACTGCTTTTGGAGTTTAAATGGATGATGCTATTTTAACAGATAAAAGCGGTAAAGTCAAGGCTTTGCCTTGCGGCCTGTTTGCTTTTTTTCAAATGTATTGGCGCTCCCACTCCCGCTTAACTTGCTGTTTGAGGCCGTATCCAAACGGCGGGGATCCTCATAATTTTTTACTCCGCTCCAATGCGAGAAATCCGTCCGTTTCTCTATTTTCAAACAAGCCCTAAACCAAAAATTTCGCCAGCCTTTGCTCCGGCCCAAGAGCCGCCTTCGGCGGTTGGCCTCTGCACGCCGATCTACGCGCTAAGTGCCGCCTTCGGCGGTTGCGCTCCGAAACGCTCGCTGCGGCTCGCAGTGCGGGGGCAGTCAAAGGCTGCGGGGTCGAGAGGCAGAGCCCCCGCAGCAGGGCAGGAAATTTTCCTCCGCGAACTCCCAGTCTACCAATCCCCACCAGCAGTCCAGATAGGATTCCCGCCGGTTCTGGTGGTCCAGATAATAGGCGTGTTCCCAGACGTCGACACAGAGGACCGGCCGCAACCCGCGGGAGAGGGGCGTCTCCTGATTGGAGGTGGAAAGGACGCTGATTCCCCCATCCGGACAGGCGGCAAGCCAGGCCCAGCCCGATCCGAACTGGCTGAGGGCGGTCTGGGTAAAGACATCGTGGAACCGCTCAAACGACCCATAACACCGGTCGATTGCCTGCGCCAGACGCCCAACCGGGCCGGTTGATTTTCGGCATCCGGTCATGCCGTCAAAATAAAGCTCATGGGAATAGACGCCGCCCGCATTCCGGCAGACCGCTGTCCGGATCGATGCGGGGATCATGCCGGGATTGAGCAGGAATGCTTCCAGGGGCTGGCGGTGGAGCTGCGGACAGTTTTCGAGGGCCTTGTTGAGATTTTTCACATAAGCAGCCTGATGCCTGTCATGGTGGATCGCCACTGTCTCCGGGCCCAGGCAGGGGACAAGCGCATCACAGGCATAGGGCAGCGGCTCGAGCTGGAACGGATAATGGCTCATGGTGCGCCTACCTTTCTATCAGCTTGATATATCGGCTGTCCGCATAGCCAACATTGCCGTAATAGTTTACGACATACCAGCCCTGCCATTCCCCAAGGACGGTGATGGGGTTTCCATCCCATGCGCGGGCGATCACCCGGGAGAGGGTACTGGGACGGGAGCGGATATTCAGCCATCCGCTCTGCACATCGACCTCCCCTCGGTAGGCGGGCTGCGCGGGCACGAACGGGATGCCAAAATATTCGGTCAGGGAGAGGACGACGTTCTGGGCGATCTTGGGGATGTTGGTGCGGATCCAATCGGCATCCTCCGGGTTGTCGTGGTAGGCGAACTCAATCAGAACGGCCGGTGCGCGGGTTTTGGTCACTTCGCCCAGGCGCGTTGTGGTCAAGGCCCTGACCTGATCGGGAATGGGGTAGATGTCCCGCAGATTGTCGGCAATGATCTCAGCTGCACGCTTTCCCTGCATACTCATCGGCGCATAGTAGACCTCGGTGCCGCGCCTCTGACCAGCCTCGACCTCTGGGGCGGCATTGGAATGCAGTGCAAGGTGCAGATCGTAGTTGCCCTGGTTTGACTGAACAATCGAGCTGGCCGCAGTCATATCCGGCGTGTTCCGGACATACCGGATTCCGCTGGAATTGAGGAACGGAACCATTGCATCGGCGATCAGGTTCATGTAGTATTCTTCATTGCCTCCATTGACATAAGGGTTCCATTCCTGGGTGCTGGGGCTTAAGTAGATAAGTGGCATTTGTGATCCCTCCTGTATGTTCCGGGCCTGTTTGAAACGGGGGAAACTGCTGTTTTTCAAACATTCCCTGCTGTTCCAACCTATGCGGGACCGGAGGAATCGGTGAGGTATTGGGAGTATGGCGAGGAGCGTTCCCTCAGTTTGCCTTGCGAGCGAGGGGTCAGCGACCCCTCCCCGCAGGCCCCTTCCTTCCGGGCTGGGTGCCGCTTTTTTCCAAAACGAAAGTTTTACTCGATTTTTTCCAAAAAATCGCGGTTTCCAAAGGCAGAGCCTTTGGTCGCTCATCGCAATG